>JAGPMA010000031.1 GCA_018053145.1 Oscillospiraceae bacterium
CATCGATGAGCCTCCGCCGAACGCAATAAAGCCCTGACATTTGTTGTCGTTGTATTGCTTGAAGGCCGCCTCGATGCACTCAATGGAGGGGTTGACCTCCGCTCCGTCATACAGCACATATGTAAGCCTTGCTGTATCGCAGGCTTCAAACAAGCCGTTGAGCAGCCCAAGCTTCGGTAATATTGCGTCCGTCACTATTAAAACCTTATCTATCCCTTTGGATTTGATGAAGTCCGGCAGCTTCTTGATGCTCCCCGCTCCCTCCAGCAGCTCAGGGCTTGGCTGGGGCAGAAATACCTCGCAAATGTTGAATACGCACTGGAATGTCCTATACCACGCCTTTTTTAGAGATACCATTTTCTCCGTTCCCCTTTTTGTTTTTTTAAATTCCCGCTTCTCCATTTTATTGTTTTTTCGTAATAATCAATACATATGTATTGATTATTATCACACATATGTTGTATAATGTCAATAAAGCTTTCCCTTTCCTTACTTCCGCTTATCTGATGTGTCAGAATCCTGTTATTCTATAAAACGGAGAAATCGCATGGAAAAAAACAGCACAAAGATACTTCTTTTTAACACTGCAATGGGGTTGTTTCGTAAGAACGGCTACGATAATGTAACCATTCAGCAGATATGCAAGCAGGCAAATGTAACAAGAAATGCTTTTTACTACTATTTCGAATCAAAAGAAGACTTGATGAGTTCCTACTTTGATAATATACCCGATTTTACCCATCATCTGCTGACAGGCATTCTTCCATTGCCAAACGACTGGGAAAAGCTGTGGTATATTTTCGAATCACACCTTAAGCTTATCGAGAGCGAAGGGCTGAGTATTTGCCGCACCCTTATTAAGGTAAGCTTGGATGGCAACGGTACTTTCCTTACTCAGTATTATATTAGCGAATCTGTATCCATCCCGCTCCTACGCAACTGTCAACAACAGGGCTTAGTTCACAACATGATGGACCCCCAACAGCTAATTTACCTCGCCATGCGGATGGTTGTCGGCGTTTTGCTTACCTGGTGCGGAAGTAACGGGAACTTCCCGCTTATTGCCGAAGCAAAAAACGCCTTCTGTGTGCTTTTATCACCCACCAACGCTTAGTTCTTGCTACTGCAAATTTGCTTAAGGAGGCCCTATGGCATGGAACGCTATATTAGGCAAATCGGTATGCCTCAGATTGGCCTTGACGGTCAATCGCGGCTTGCAAAAGCCTCCGCGCTGGTGATTGGTGCTGGCGGTTTAGGCTCTGCTCTGCTTTTTTGCTTGGCAGGGGCTGGAGTCGGACACATCGGAATCGCAGATTTCGATACGATTGCCGAAAGCAATCTAAATCGCCAATTTTTACATACTACGGACGGAATTGGCAAAGACAAGCTCGACTCTGCCCTGATGCGCCTTAAAGCTTATAACCCGAGCCTCCAATATGAGCTGCACCACTGCAAACTAGACGATGACAATGCGGAGGCATTGTTTGCGGACTATGACATAGTTCTTATGGCTGTGGATAATATGCCTGCGCGCATGGCTGCAAACCGGACCTGCGTCAAGCAGGGCAAACCTTTGGTTAACGGTGGCGTCAATGGGATGTACGGTTCTGTTCAAATTGTTGAAGCTGGAAAAAGCGCCTGTCTTGCCTGCCTTTACGGCAAAAACCCAAAACTCTCTACAGCCACCTCCTTCGCACCTGTGGTCAGCACCATATCGTCACTAATGGCGCAGGGGGCGCTTGTAATGCTGCTAGGATTGCCGAACCCCTTGCCCGACACGCTATTGTATTTTGATGGTGAGCATATGACTTTTGAAAGGCTCTCCATCTCGCGCGACCCCCTTTGCCATGTCTGCGGCTAACATGAGAATACGGTCTTTTAACTTTAAACAGAGGTGATTTAATAATGACACTGTTGGAAATACTCCAGAAGGACGATGCCGGTCAGTACCATACTGTGGACGGTGCTTCTCTAGTTTCGGGGGATTCTCCGCGTCAACTAAGCTTGGTAGATGGGGCCGCTCTGCTCGATGCACGAAAGCTTCCCGGTCTATGTACTCAGCGCTTTAACGCCGAGCTTATCACTGAGGGCTTGGATTACAAAACCCTTTCGTCCTGCAGCCGCCTTACAATCGGAGAAACTGAGCTTGAGATTTCCGCCGCCGGCAAGCGCTGCTTTGATGAATGTGTTATTCATCAGGCGGGTAAGGTTTGCCCTCTCCCAAGCCACTGCGCCTTTGCCCGCGTTGTACAGGGCGGTCAAATACGCACTGGCATGATTATTGAACATCTCAACTGACGCAACACACAAAGATGCTTCCCCCAGCAATGAGGTGAGCATCTTTTTTATTTTCTCATATGCTTTTTTAAAAACACTATTGACAAATTTACTCAAGGCTTGTCAGCGAAAATCGCTTCCTACCGACTGACGCTAGGGATGCATGGATTGGCCTGCAATCGGCCATCTCGCTTCACTTTAGCCAAGCCATCAGCCTCGAAATTGAGAATAATGTTTCGTGCGCGGTGCTGTTCAATATGTGGATTGGGTTGGCATATCACTACTTATCAAACGGCGATCTTTTCGCACCGTAGGGAAAGGTCCTTCGGCGCTACAGCGACACTCATATTGAAAGCTATATGACACTTGTTACAACAAAATACAATTGAAAGGATGACTATTATGAACGTATGTATTGCATGCGGAATGCCAATGACTAAGCCCTCCGATTTCGCAATGGGAGACGAAAGCCGTGATTACTGTCACTACTGTGCAAGGCCAAATGGCTCAATGCAGTCCTATCCCGAGAAGATCGAGGGAACCACCGAGTTTTTGATTCGCACTCAGGGTATTGACAAAACCGCCGCCCATGAGCTTGCCATCAAAACTCTTGCCAAGCTCCCAGCGTGGCAAAACCTTCAAGAGGCCAAGCTATAACCCCCAAACAATAAAAATAGTGCGCTAAACAGTGGTTTCGGCGCACTTTTTATTGTTATAATACTCTGCCAACGTTAGCAGTAAGCCGCTTGGCCCTAATTACGTCTGCTTCCGCTGACAAGCATGATAAGCCTAAGAAGCTGTGCAAGTGAAACAGCCAGTGCCGCAACATAGGTCAGTGCCGCCGCTGTCAGCACCTTACGTGAGCCTTTAAGCTCCTCTTCAGAGAGCATGCCCTGTCCCTCGATAGATACCAACGCACGATGACTTGCGTTGAATTCCACGGGAAGCGTGACAAGCTGGAAAAAGACGCAGGCGGCAAAGAATATGATACCGACATAGGCAACGCCTATAAAAGCCTGCGCGTAGTAGCTCATGATAAGCCCCAGAATAACCAGCGGCATCGCAAGCTTTGAGCCGATGCTTGTTGCGGGGATAATTGCCGCACGAAGCTTAATCGGGGCGTAACCCTCAGCGTATTGCAGGGCGTGTCCCGCCTCGTGACAGGCAACGCCGATAGCGGCGGTGGAGGTGCTGTCAAATACAGTCGAGGACAGTCGAATCACGTTTTCCTTCGGGTCGTAATGGTCAGTCAGATTGCCCGCGATTCTCTCAATCCGCGTGTTCGTAAGGCCGTTCAAATAAAGCACTCTCTGCGCCGCCTGAGCACCTGAAATGTGCGAGGCCGAAAGCTGCTTGCTGTATTTGCTGAAGGTTGATTTTACTCTGCCGCTTGCAATCAGGGCAAAGATTACCGCAGGCAGGACGATATATAAATATGTCATGTCAAAATACATAGGTGTTCTCCTTGAGTATGGATTTTTCGTGTTGATAGTATTATGCTCCGTATAATTTAGAATAGCTTAAAAATCGACGCAGTTCATCAACGATTTGTTAATTTTACGAAAACGGGGCGTTGACAGTTTTTGGGGTATGGGGTATGGTGGAAGCATAGAAGTAAAGATTTAAGAGGGCTTTGGATATGGAAATTTTTAAAACATTTAATAATCCCAAAGATTTGTTCATGTGGCTCATAAATCCGGATGTCAGTAGTGAATTTTATTTTAGAGGTATAAGCGCTCCAGAACAAATTTACCCATCGATTATGCGCACAAATGGAAATGATTTATCTGATTTTGAAGATTACATACTTCAGAATTTTATTCGTTATGGTAGTTCTTTAGTCGGGAATATCAATAATGCATTTGATTGTGTTGGCTATGCTCAACATTTTGGTTTGCCAACTCGTTTAGTAGATTGGTCGAAAAACCCATTAATCGCATTGTTCTTTTCAATCTACTACAACATTACAGAGGATAATAAAACTCCTCAATTACTTTTACTGCCCAGAACGGAAACTATGCCGATATATGAACCTGTCCATTTTGTTACTAACGGCGAGGTTGGAATCAGCTATCGCAGTCCTATAAGAGACTACTCTAAATTCGTTAAAAATGTAAAAGACGGACATTTTGCTAAGCTATGTATAGCCACATCTCAACATCTCGATGATATGATGGATTATACTCTTGCGCCATATAGCGATGAAGTTACAAGAAAAGATGAAGCCGGACAAATGATAATGATTAATCCCGGATATTCTAATTCAAGAATTTTGGTGCAGGATGGCTTGTTTTACATGCCACGCAAACTTAAAACAACTGAAATTGACCAGGAATATACAGCATCAAAAGTTTCATTAATACAAATTGATAAAAATTGGCGTACGCAGCTTTTAAAAATGCTTGACTGTGTTGGTATATCAAAATATCGCCTTTTCTTTGACCTATCAAATATATGCGGTTATATTACCGAGAAAACAGAATTACTTAATAAACAGCCCATAAACTGGACTGAGCCCGCTGACCACAAATAGTCATCAGTCAACATTTTCCCCGCCCCCTCTTCCAATTTTCCTTAAAATGTAGTATTTTTAATTAAACACACTGTATGAGGTGAATAATAATGACAACTCTGCTGAAAAACGGAAAAATAGTGGACGGTACAGGCAACGAGCCTTATTATGCCGACGTGCTGGTTGAAAACGATCGTATAATTAAAATCGCGCCCGACCTTCAGGACATTACGGACACAGTAATCGATTGTACCGGTCTTGCGGTTACACCCGGCTTTATCGACTGCCACTCGCACAACGATTGGTTTGCCGCGCGGCAGAACAACGGCCGCTTTTTTGCCCCGTTTCTAGAGCAGGGCATAACCACACAGGTAACCGGCAACTGCGGTTTTTCCCCCTTTGGCTTCGACGCGGACACGCAGTACCATAAGCTTCTGGGCAGCGGGCTTTTCTCCCTCGGCGATGCGGAAGGCGACACCAGCACCCTTCCTACCTTTGAAAAAGCCATTAAGACCCTGCCGTTGAACCTTGTTCCGCTTTATGGGCACATGAGCGGCAGAATCGGTATCAGCGGTTATGACAGCCGCGCTCTGACCGAGGAGGAACTAAAGCACTTCGACGAAATTATCGAGCAAACGCTTAAGGATGGTGCGGCGGGCATTTCCTTCGGCCTGATGTACGAGCCAGACCGCTTTGCGCCCTATGACGAGCTTAAGCGTGCCGCGGAAATCTGCGCGAAGCACGGAAAAATACTCACGATTCACGGCAGAGCCTGCTCCGCCTCTTCTACCTCATATTCGCCACCTGTGGGTGGAAGAGCGCACAATCTGCGCGCGATAGACGAGATGGCACAGCTTGCCCGCGAAACAGGCGTTAAGCTTCAGCATTCCCACCTGATTTTTGTTGGGAAAAAGAGCTGGAAAACCGTCGGCGAAGCTCTTGGAATTGTTAAAAAGCTCAACGACGAGGGGCTTTCCTTTAAATACGATTCCTATTCGCTGACCTATGGCGCTTCTGTTATTTCCGTTGTGCTTCCTGTCTGGTTTTTAGCGCTTTCCAAGAAAAAACAGAATAGCAGGCTGGCAAGACTGCGTTTAGCGTTTGAGATTGGACTGACAAAGAAAGCTCTGGGCTTTGATTTCAGCGATATAGTCATCACCTGGATAGCGGAGGGTCAGGAAGCTCTAACCGGAAAAACCGTGACGCAGATTGCCGATGAATGGGGCGTTTCAGAGCTTGACGCTTACATTAAGCTCGTGGAATTAAGCAGCGGTAACGGACGTGTCCTCATGCACAGATATTTGACGAAAAACATCGTACTTCAGCTTATGGCAGATGAAAACTGTCTTTTCATGACGGATGCGTGGGTTGAGGAACAGGGAAAGCAAAACCCCTCCTGCTTTATTTGCATGCCGCTGTTTTTGAAGCTTGCGCGCGAAAACGGACTTGCCCTTAAGAACATGATTCACCGTATGACAGGCATGGCTGCCGACCGCTTTATGATTTCCGAACGCGGATATCTGAAGGAAGGCTACTTTGCCGATATCACAGTTTTTGATAAAAACACAATCGCCCCCGGCGCTTCGGACGAGGGACGACCAATAGGTATAAACTATGTTTTGGTAAATGGCGAGCTCGTTGTGGATAACGGCGCATTCACGGACAGAAACAATGCCGGACGTTTGCTTTTGCAAAAGGAAAGCGACTAAGGCTTTTCGTATAAGACGAAGGGAGTTCAAATGGATCTTAAAGAGGTAATGTGTCAGCAGGTTTTTGTCGTTGTCGGCGACACTTTAAACCCCGATAAATACGCTTGTAAAATCAAAAATCGGCTCATCGAAAACGCTTACACCGCTTATGGTGTAGGCAAAGAACTCACCTCTATCAACCAGGTTGAGGATGAGATTGATGTGGTTGACCTTTGCATTAACCCCAAACGCGGTCTTGAGCTAATGCGCGAATGCACAAAATCGTTCAAGTGCGTCGTTATTCAGCCGGGTGCTGCAAGCGATGAGCTGTGTGCTTTTCTTGAGGAGCGAAAGCAGCCTTACATCGAGGGGTGTCTGCTGGTTGCAATGAATATGTACACGAAATTCTAATTAAGGAGTCAATATATGCACTGCACAAAAAAACTAACTAAAGACATTTTCTGGCTTGGCGCGAGCGACAGGCGGCTTGCGAATTTTGAAAATGCTTTTCCTATCCCGAGAGGGGTTTCCTATAATTCATATTTTATCAATGACGAGAAAACAGTCTTGTTTGACACGATTGACAAGGCCGTAAGCGGAAGGTTTTTTGAAAACCTCGAGTATCTTCTTGGGAATCGAAAGCTCGATTATCTCGTTGTAAACCACATGGAGCCTGACCACTGCGCGACCCTCGGTGAGCTCGTATTGCGCCATCCGGAGGTGAAGGTTGTTGTCAACCCGAAAACGCTTGTGATGATTAAGCAGTTTTTCGATTTTGACATCGACTCGCGCGCCGTTATTGTCAATGAGGGAGACACACTTTGCACCGGACGTCACACACTTTGCTTTTACATGGCGCCGATGGTGCATTGGCCGGAGGTCATGGTCACTTACGACGCACTCGACAAGGTTCTTTTTTCAGCCGATGCCTTTGGCACCTTTGGCGCGATGAACGGCAACATTTTTGCCGACGAGCTGGACTTTGAAACAGAGTGGCTGCCCGACGCCAGACGCTATTATTCCAACATCGTCGGAAAATACGGTGCTCAGGTTCAGGCCCTACTTGCAAAGGTCTGCCCTCTTGACATCAAAATGCTTTGCCCTCTACATGGTCCTGTTTGGCGGAAAAACCTCGGATGGTATGTTGAGAAATATCAGAAATGGGCTTCCTGGGAGCCCGAGGAAAAGGGCGTTATTATTCCTTATGCTTCAATTTACGGCAACACCGCAAATGCGGCAGAGATTCTCGCGTCTTTGCTTGCGGACAAGGGTGTTCGTAACATTCAAATGTACGATGTTTCCTCAACGCACCCCTCTTACATTGTTTCGGACAGCTTCCGCTTCAGCCACATTGTTTTTGCATCCTCAACCTACAACGGCGGTATATTCTCCGCAATGGAAACTCTGCTTCTTGCCGAAAAGGCTCACGCACTTCAAAACCGCACGGTCGCTTTCATTGAAAACGGCACTTGGGCAGCTCAAAGCGGAAAGCTCATGCGTGAGCTTGTGAGCTCAATGAAAAACATGACTGTTATCGAAAACACCGTTTCGCTCAAGTCTTCCCTTAAGCCTGCTCAATTTTCTGAGCTGGAGACACTTGCCGACGCGATTTGCGCAACACTGTAGTAACCACCTTTCATGAAGCATCATAAGAATTAGTTGCAAAAGCGCCTCATGCTGAGCATGGGGCGCTTTACTTAAGGCAGAAAGACTTCTATAGGCTGAAACTATATTTTATCTGATACGTCTAATCCTCACGCCAGCAGCAAAGCCCGTTTATTATGCAAACCAGCAGAGAAATGAACTCTATAGCCATGAGCGCCGCAAAGAACGCTCCTACAGCAACCAGAACAATAATTCCGATTGTAGGCGCAACAAGGCTTATTGACAGCGCAACAATCGCAAGAATAATCGTCGCTATAATTGAAACCAGCAAAATTGTACCATTGCAGCATAGACATCTTCCCAATAACGAGCGTCTGACTAGCGACGCACCGTAGAATCCGACAACAAGGAAGATTAAATTCAGCACCGCGAAGCCAAACACGATCCATAGGGCTGCTACGATATTGGGTATTAATTCAAAACCGAACAGCAGTCCAACCACAGTGGCAGCAACAACGGCGATTAACACTTCGATACAAATACTACATGGATTTCCGCACGATCTTTCGCAATTCATCAAGTCCCTCCTTTCTAAAGGGTGATTGTTATTTCTTACTATGCAATTTAAACTGCGTAGCAGGGTTTTCTTTTGCGATTTTTGTCAGACAGTAATTCATACATCCTTAGGCAAAGGATGTATTCCAATTCGTTTTTGAGCGAGCAAGAGCCACCGCTCAATACATCTTATGTACGGCTAAAAATATAGTTCTTAAAAAATCGGCACAAAAAGAGACTCCTTACATATAATGATGGATTAAACTTCTTTCTCACTATTTTTATTGAGAAAGTCCTTAAAAACCTGTATAAATATTATTTGTTCAATACTTAGCCCTTAGTTTCGCTTTCTCATTTGCTCATGATCAGCATTTTTTTGCATTATGCAAAAATCTATAGATTTTCCCATGATTAGTAATATAATTATATGCATCGAAATATTTAGGAGGAAATATGAAAAACCCAATTATTCTATGTTTAAGCGCTCTCTTTTTAATAAGCGTGCTGTCCGGTTGCGGAGAAAAAATCGTGAGGCCAAATGAACCGTCCACTGCTACATCCGACTCTGCACAATCACCCGTCACCGAATCAGATAGTTATCCCGTTGAATTAACCGATTCGGAAATGTCTGTTTTCCAGAACGCTTTTAGCTCTGACGAAAACTACGGCTTTTTGCTCTCCGCATACGACGATGTACGTGATGTAGATTTATATCAAGTCTTCTACATAGGCGCAGGCATGCGCAGTCCCGATAATTACGGAGAGATTATCGATGAATATCTGACTTTAATTGGCGAACCGGAACTATTTTGTGATGCAACTGTTCTGTCTAAACAGCAGATTGACAACTTTTTGCTCTCGAAAACTGGCTACACGCTTTCAGAAATGAGCAACTCGTTTAGTTGGGAATACGTTCCAGCCTATGATGCCTATGTGCATCAGCACGGCGATACCAATTACATCACCGCCACCTGCACCGGTGGCCGCGCTATCGGTAAGGATTTGTATGAAATTGACTACGAATTCGACGGTGGGATTTATGACAACGACGGCAACTCTTTCTCTGGCGGAACTGTCACCGTCAACACCGCAGGCGTTGCCATTCAGTTTGTTTCCAACATTTTGCGCTAATTTGCTTTAATACTCATTATTTAACAATCGATGCAAGCCGTTTTATCAGCTTGCATCGATTGTTTTAAAATGTTCGGTTACCTTGAAATTTTCTTTTTGACGACGTCATATTATTTTATATAAGCTTACGGTATAATACTGAATTACTTCTGTAATGAGCATCAGCTCCGTCCTTCGGGAGCCTTTACTTGACCTTTAATATCCTCCTGAGCTGGATTGTCGATTAGCTTTCCAAAGATATCAAAACGTGAGCCATGGCAGGGGCAGTCCCAGCTCAGCTCATCGGGATTCCATTCTAGCTGGCAGCCCATATGCGGGCAACGGGTTTCAACAATGAAACTATGCCCGTCGACGTCCTTATAAACGCCGTACTTTTCTCTGTGGTACTCCACAATCCCGCCGTGTCCCTCCGCCAAGTCCTTGAAACTCTCCTCGGGCAAATCGAATACGGTTCTGCCCAGCCCCTTTGCCGCTTTAAGACCATTTTTTGTCATTGCTTTTGCTGCGGGAATGGTTATATGTCGCTGTGGTGAAAACACCGCCGCCGAAGGATACTTCTCCCCAACAATTTTTCGGCTTATGATAGTTGCCGCCACCATGGAGCTTGTCATACCCCATTTTCCAAAGCCTGTGCACACATACCAATTCGGGCGAGAGCGTGCGAATCGTCCAATATACGGAATGCTGTCCGGTGTCATACAGTCCTGCGCTGACCAATTGAAACGCTCTCGGCTTTCCGGCCATAGCTCCAATGCTTTTTCCCGAAGTAACGCGTACTTGCCGCCTTTGGAATTTTCACCTGTGCGGTGGTCTCCGCCGCATAGAAGCGTGAGCTCGCCGTAATTTCGAAGGGACACTCCGTCTGCGTCAATACCCTCATATGTCCCTGCAAAATTGGCGGCATTTTCGAGTGCTAACACATAGCTGCGCCCCTGATGCATCCGTGCAAAATAATAGCCAGGCACATTAATAAAGGGAAAGTGACATGCAAATACGATGTGCTTTGCCCTTATCCTTGCATTATCAGTTTTAATCAGGTCATAATCCACTTTTTTAACCTTTGTATGCTCGTAAACGGTCAAATCCTTTGAAACTGCGTCAAGAAACTTGAGCGGATTAAACATTGCCTGTCCGCCGTATCTGACCGCGCCCGTCACGGCAAAAGGCAGCTCGGTTTCGGTTGTGAATTCAGCGGCGATTCCCGAGCGAAGCGCGGCTTGAGCCTCGCGCTCCAAAGTGTCGGCTTTTTCGTTTGTATAAAGATGTGCAACGCACTCGACAAAATCGCAATCGATACTTTTTTCGCTTATTATTCGTCGGTATTCTTTAATCGCCTGCGTATTCGCGGCGGCATATTGCTTTGCCCATCTAAGTCCTTTTTCGGTAATTAACCTGTCATAAATCAAATCATGAGCAGCCGTAATCTTTGCCGTAGTGTTCTTAGTTGCGCCGCTGCCGATGGTATCTGCCTCCAACACAACAGTTTCAACGCCCTGTTCCTTTAGGAAAAGTGCTGTTAAAATTCCTGCCATGCCTCCGCCGATGACTACGGCTTCCACCGACAAGTCCGAAGTAAGCCTCGGTCTTCCTTTTATTCTAATGCTATCGCTCCAAACTGATTCCATTTTACTCACCTCATCAATAGCATGCGCCGATTATCAATTATATATTACCATCCCGTTACTTGGTATCCCGTTGTTTTGACCTGACATTGAAATTTGTGTTAACATTACGACTGCATGAGAACTATTTGAACAATTTTTTCATTGCGGTACCTCAACCCGCAAGCCATGAGAATGTTTATCTTATAATACAAACCCTCGCACATTAATTAAAAAGAACAAGGTAGCTTGAAACACCTAAGCCACCTTGTTCTTTTTTCTTTTGCCTTTTTTATTGCTTTTCAGGCAACGAAGCGCGTGCGGTTATCTGTACCTCTGAGCCTTTATTTAGCAGGGTTATCGAATGTCCCAGTCCGCTCTAGTCCCTCTGTAAATATGTACCGGCTTTGTCCGTCTTGCTTTTCACACACTAAATATATTTGTTTTAATCTAAAATTATTAACAATTAATCTGCTTTTCCCTGTGCAAACATATTCCGGTGGCACGCTCATATTCAAGCTGTTCCTTCATTGCCTGGGTGCAATGTTTTGAAAAGCTTCGATTCAGTGCCACAAATTTTGGTGAGGAATGTGTATAGCCCGATTCTAGTAGTTTGCTTCCCATTTTACGCTGTTTTCTTATGAACCACCAATGAACTTCGATTTGTGCTGCGATTAGTTTTAGCTTAAGACTTTTCATTTTTTTAATTCTTCCTTTGCGTTAATTGGTTTGAACGCTTTTGTTCAACAAGTGAAGTTATATCGCTTTTGTGGGGTCGAATGCTGTCACCATTTGTCGTCTATGCCTCCTCAGATGTGTAGAATTATCCGTTGTTTCGACAGCAAATATTGTAACTTATCACAAGCCGTCGATGGGTAATCAAATATTTGGAATTAATTATAGTATTTTTTCGAAAACAATTGAAAACTTGAGGATATTTTGTTCAAAAGCGCAATTTTCGGCATGCTTCGTGACCGAATCACGGAACATCTGCCTTTTACGGGATATAATACAGACAAAGAAACAAAACAACACTCAAACAAATCTTTAAGGAGATGCTTAATATGTCAGTAGTAACAGTAACTCAAGCCAATTTTGAAAACGAAGTAATGAAATCTTCTGTACCCGTCCTAATTGATTTCTGGGCAGGCTGGTGCGGCCCTTGCAAAATGCTATCGCCCGTTATCGATGAAATCTCTGAAGAAGTGACCGACAAGAAAATCTGCAAGGTCAACGTTGACGAGCAGCCGGAGCTTGCGCGCAAATTCGGAGTAATGAGCATTCCGACTCTCGTTGTTATGAACAATGGCGAAATAGTCAATAAGTCGTTGGGTGTTCAGCCCAAAAACTCAGTATTATCAATGCTGAATGTCTAAAGAACATAAAAGAACTGCCGCAGAGCTCTGCGGCAGTTCTTTTATGTTCTTAAAAAGGATTAAGCACCCTCTGTGGCAGCGATTGTCTTTAATCTGGTTTTGTCCAAAACCCTTACGCCACCGCGCGAAACCTCCACAAGGCCCTCCGTCGAAAAATATTTGAGCATTCTGGACACGACCTCTCGCGCTGAACCCATGTATTTTGCAATCTGCTCCTGCGTAAGCTTGATTGTGTCGCCGCCGTCCTTCGCCAGCTCATCTATCAGGAAAACCGCTAATCTGCGGTCGAAGCTCATGAACAGAATCTGCTGCATAGCCCACATAACCTCGGAGAAGCGCTCCGTCGCCATTTTTAATGCAAAGTTTTCGACAAAAACATTTTCCTCCATCTGCTTTGCAAACGCACCGGAGTTTATAATATAGACCTCGCTCTTCACTTCGGCATCCACATAGACATCAAAGGTTATACTCTGCATAACACAGGAGGCCGAAAGCATACAAATGTCGCCAGGGTATAAGCGGTACAGGGTAATTTCCTTGCCTCCATCTGAAAGTATATAAGCGCGCAGGATACCGCTTTTGACAAGAAGTGCCCCTGTGCAGTTACCGGTGTTGCCATGAATGTTCTGCCCCTTACTATATTCGGCAAAGGACGTTTGAACACAAAGCGTTTTCTTTTCATCATCGCTCAGCTTCTCCCAAAACGGAAAACTTTGAGCAAATAACTCCGCACAACTAAAAGGCATTTATATTCCCTCCTGTTCGGATTTTTTCCCATTTTATCACATTGGGAAAGTACGTTCAAGTAAACTATGTAATCAATAATTAAAAAAGCGTTTACTTTACTTATACGTCCAATGTGCTATAATGTTTGCAATGCTGGCAATGTGATTTGTATTTTGCCGCAAATCAAGCCGCTCATCTCATATTATTGGTCATAAATTCGCATATTCATGCAACCGGAGGTGTTATTATGAGCAAAATTCTTGTACTCGGAGGCGCTGGTTATATCGGCTCTCACACTGTTTGTGAGCTATTAGACGAGGGGTATGAGGTTATCGTCGCCGATAATCTTGAAACCGGTCACAAGTCGGCGGTGAATCATCGTGCGAAACTCTATATCGGTGATATTCGTGATAGAGTTTTTCTTGACGGTCTTTTTCTTGACGAAAAAATTGACGCGGTTATTCACTTTGCCGCCTATTCCCTCGTTGGCGAAAGCATGACGAACCCTCTTAAATATTACGAAAACAATGTATGCGGAACACAGGTGCTTCTTTCGAGCATGGTTGCAAACGGTGTTGATAAAATCGTCTTCTCCTCCTCCGCGGCAACCTATGGCGAGCCGAAAAACATTCCGATTTTGGAAACCGACCCGACAGACCCGACAAACACATACGGCGCTACGAAACTTGCCATGGAACAAATGTTTAAATGGACTAGTCTTGCCCACGGCATACGCTATACTTCACTTCGATACTTCAACGCCTGCGGTGCTCATCCAAGCGGAAATATCGGAGAGGACCACAATCCCGAAACGCATCTGATTCCTATCGTTTTGCAGGCCGCAAATGGTACAAGGCCCGAAATCCGTGTTTTTGGCACGGATTACGACACCAAAGACGGCACCTGTGTGCGCGACTATGTTCACGTATGTGACCTCGCACAGGCGCACGTGAAGGCTGTCCGTTACCTAATGAACGGAGGGCATAATGAGATATTCAACCTCGGCAACGGAGTGGGCTTTACCGTCAGCGAGGTTATTAAGGTGGCAGAGGCGGTCGTTGGGCACAAAATCCCGACAGTTCTATCCGAAAGGCGCTCAGGCGACCCGACCACGCTTGTTGCTTCAAGTGACAAGGCAAAGTCCCTCCTCGGCTGGGAGCCGCATTATGCGGATATATATACCATTCTGGAAACTGCGTGGAAGTGGCACCGTGCCCATCCAAACGGCTTTGACGAAGATAAATAGAAAAACGCAAAAGGAACGAAATCGGTATTTTCCGATTTCGTTCCTTTATTATTCGTTATAACAACCTGAAGTACGATTTCAATTATTCCTCTGTCAGCTTAAACTGTCCGACGAGTTCCTTCAAGGACTCAGCTTGGCTTGAAAGCTCTTCGCTTGCAGCGGCACTTTCTTCGGAGGTTGCAGAGTTCATCTGAACCACTGAGGACACCTGGTCGATACCTATTGAAACCTGAGAAATTGCGGAGGCTTGTTCCTGAGCCTGTGCGGATATTGCTTCGACAAGCTGGACAATCTGTGCGGACTTTTCTGCAATTTTTGAGAAACCTTCGCTTGTTCTGTTTACAAGCCCTGTTCCTTTTTCAACAGCTTCAATGGAGCTTTCGATGAGAGCTGTGGTGCTCTTTGCCGCCTCGGCGGATTTCTGTGACAAATTGCGCACTTCATCAGCCACTACAGCAAAGCCCTTACCGGCAGTTCCTGCCCTAGCCGCTTCGACTGCGGCATTAAGCGCAAGGATGTTTGTTTGGAAAGCAATGTCGTCGATGGTCTTAATAACTTTACTTATGTTCTTTGAAGTAGCCGAAATCTCTCCCATAGCCCGACTTGCATTTTCCATGTCGCTTAAGCTGCCAACCATTATTGCTTCAGCTTCTGCCGTCAACGCCTTGGCCTTATCTGTGCCATCTGCTGTTTCTTTAACTCGCTGAGAAATCTCAGCAATTGAAGCAGAAAGCTCCTGAACACTGCTAGCCTGCTCGGTTGTGCCCTGAGCCAAAGACTGAGCACCGAAACTGACCTGTGAAGAACCTGCGGAAACCTGATCTGAAACCTGCGCTATTCCATGGAAGGACTCATTTATTGATTTTTTCATGTTTCTGACACTTGTAAGAATGTTAGCATAGTCGCCGACATACTTATCCGGTGCTTTGGAGAACAGATTGAAGTTTCCATTGGCCATTTCCGTAAGGATATAGTCAATATCCTTTACAACAGCTCCTGTGTTTTCAACCATGAGCTTAGTGCAGTCTCTTAGAACAGCGCTCTCATATGAATTTGCCTCAACATCTTGCATTGGGGAGGTGACGTCACCTTGTGCAAATGCTTGTATCCTTACGATTACTCCGCCAAGCGCGGTTTCAAGGCTCCTGGTCATTATAGTCGCAATAACGAATCCGATTAAAATCGAAATTATAGTAATTATGATTGCAACATAAATCGCTGTTGTAACCCCCTTTGTAAAGTCGGCAACTGGAGCCGATACAAACATACTCCAGCCATCCGTTCCTTCAATAGGCGCGTACGCAGCAAACTTTTTAACTCCATTGTATGTGTATCTATCAAAACCGCTCTCGCCGGTCATAGCCTTGGCTTGAACAGCGGCTAGTGTGCTCAGCGCAGAATTTGTCTTGGCCGCTTCCGAAATGTTATTGCCCGCAACCGCTTCTTTAATAGTGGTATGCGCTATTGTGGTCCCGTTTTCATTTATTATATAGGCCGCTGCATTATCGCCCACCGTAATATTCTCGACCACACTGTTCAAGGCTTGCTGCTTGACTAAAAACTCAGCCACACCAACTACTGATGTGTTCATCGTCCCATTTTTCCATATTGGTGTTGATACGATAATAATAAACTCATTCGTTGATTCGTCTGTAATTGGGGAGGAAATATAGGTTTCACCTTTAACAGCTTTCTGAAAGAATTCGGAAGAAGAGTAATCTTTTCCGTCGGCGAGAAGGGTTCCATCGGCAGCATAATAATTGATTCCGGCGAGTTCATCGTTTAGCCTCGCATCAAGATAAGCCTGCTTCTGCTCAGGAGTAGACTCTTCATTATACAAAACGTCTGCGTTAACTATCGTCTGAGCCAAAGACGAAAACCTAGATATTGCTTTTGCCGCTACCTGCGCGGCCTGCTGTGCCGTCGCCGGCATAGATTTTGCAAGACATTCTTGTGTGCTTTTGTTAGTTAAGTATGCCGTTGAAATTCCTGATAATATGGCGACAAAAGCCACCAGAATCGAAACAGCTGAAATAATTTGTACTCGCAGAGTCTTCTTTTGTTTTTCTTTAGCTATTTTTTCTTTTTCTTTGGCTATTTTCTCATTCATTGCAAACACCTCATATACTTATTTAGAAAACTTTCTCATTATGTTCTACCAGCTTTGCTTTAAGGAAAACCAACTGTCAAAAAACGGTCTTGGCTTTCTCCGAGCATAACTTCCCTTATTGGATTTTTACTTCGTTTTTGCAATTATTAAAGTATAATATATACATTTTGGAGCAATTACCAAATAATGGAGATGCCCTTTATTCACTTTCACAAGTGCAAATCCGCCTGCCGCAAATAGTATGCGGCAGGTGGATTTAATTCATATTATTAAACAAGAGAACAGCTAAGCCTTTCCTCGCTTTTTATCTTCATTCGATAATACAAGATGAAGGCGGCGGAGGTCATCGCCCATGTAACCGGGTAGCTAATAAGCGTTGTCATTAGCACTGGATTCACTGGTACAACGACATATAGCCACACCACTCGGAGCACGCATATGCCAACCAAGGTTATTAGCATCGGCACAAAGGTATGACCCATTCCTCGAAGCGCGCCTGCCATAACAATAACGAAAATGAAAACAATATAACAGGGCACAAGCAGACGCTGAATATCAAGCCCGATCGAAACTACATTTGGGTCATCGGTGAACAGCCCAAACAGCGGTTTACCGAGAACAAGCAAGAGCGCCCCAAATACAATTGAAACGACAACCAGCATTAACAGACATATTCTAACGCACTTTTTTAGGCTTTTGATGTTTCCCGCGCCGTAGTATTGTCCCGAAATTGACGTGATTGCGATTCCGAAGGATTCCAAGGTCATCCAAAAAAATACATCCACCTTGCTGTATGCGGACATTGCCGCAATCGTATTAGTTCCAAAGCCATCAATATTGGTCTGAATTAATATATTTGAGGTTGAGTACATGACCTGCTGCATGGACTCCGGAATTCCGATTCGGAGCATGCGATCTAATATACCGCGGCTAATCGCTATTTTTTTGAAAAACAACCTTTGCTCCTCCGGTAATCTGCAAAGGGCGCGAACTATTAGCCCTGCAGTGATGCACTGCGAAATAAGCGTCGCAATTGCCGCACCTGCGACACCTATACGTACCCAATAAATAAGCACATAATCGAGCAGAATATTAGTCAGACATCCGACAACAAGAAAATAGAAGGGGCGCTTAGAATCGCCAAGTGCTCTGAGTACCGATGCGCCCATATTATACACTGTTATGAAAATTGCCCCGCTAAAATAAATGTTCAGATAAGTACGGCTCATTTCATAGACATCGCCACTAACGTCCATACTTCTGAGTAAAGTGGGCGTGAACACAAGACCCAGCACTGTGATCACCACACCGCAGATAAGGGCAATTGCCATCGCTGTATGTATAGCTTTGCCAACCTTTTTGCCGCTGTTTGCCCCGAAGTATTGCGCAATAATAACGGAGCAGCCCGCTGCAAGCTCGACAAAAACTCCAATGAGCAGACTTACAATTTGCGCCGTCGGTCCGCCAACGGCGGCCAAGGCCGCTTTGCCCACAAAACGTCCTACGAAAATGGCGTCCGCAGTGTTATACAATTGCTGAAAAAACGTCCCAAGCCAGATTGGGATTACAAACAGAATCAGCAGTTTCGCAATATTCTTTGTTGTTGATGAATTATCATTTACGTTCATTTGTATCCCCTCCTTTTTCCAGCAAGGTCAAATTTGTCTTTTTCGTGAAGATTATTTGATTATACCTTGTACACCCCAGACAGACAAGGATTAATTGCCACTTAATCTTTGTTGAGTTTAATCATTTCATTGTGCAACACTTACAAATCTCAATTCCGATTTTTGTATATACAAACATAGTAATAATCTATTCCTCTTGTTTCCGGATTTTTTTGTTTTTCCCAATTAACAGCTAAGTAATATTAAGTTAATAGTAGGCGAAAGCTATTTGTATTCCTTGCTTATAAAGGCAATTGTTTTGATTCTCGGTTTAATTGCTCATGCAAATGCCTGTCTTGCAGTTTTTGCTGACGTAGGCGTGTCTGTAATCGCATATATTAAACGCCATGCAAACATAAATTATGAAAAAAGCGTAATCCAACCTTCAATTTAAAAAAACAAGCCGACCAGACGAAAATTCTTCTGGTCGGCTTGTTTTTGTTATAATCTGCTTTAAAAAAGCTTTTTCAAAATGTCGGAGTATTCTACCCCACCGCTGCACGCTGGATATGCTGACGTGTCCCAAATATATTTTTCCTTCATCCGCTCGTCACCCTGTAAAAATGACTGCTCAATTCCCAGCGAGTAACAGGCAGATACATCAACGTGAAAATAGTTTCCCTCGATTTCTATTATGTTCCAGGAATGTTCTTCTCCGTTCATCGTTCCGTTAACTATGATACAGTCAATTCCGGCAGCATTACATAGAGCGCTGTATGCGGCAGCGATTCCTTTGCTATCCGCGCAGTTTTCTACCAGCGCGCCGTATGCTGTTGAGCCGAGTCCGCTGTTAAGCTCGGTTTTGCCGCTTCGAATACTCCCCGTTGGGTCATATTTGCAGCTTTCCGCTAACTGCTGATAAAGATTCAGCGCCAGCCTCGCAGCCTTGATATTTGAAGCATTTTCTATTATTTTATCAATTTTCTCGTACATCGTTGACTTCATTTTCTTAAGCTCTGACGCTTTCCAGCCGTACTCAAGATTTATTTCAATGATGCGCTGAAGTCCGCTTTCCGGATGCAGCTGAACGGTTATATTCGGCGGAACGACACAGCTTGCCGGGTTTTGCGTATACGCCTTGTTAACGGCGGCTATGACTTCGTCACTCGTTACCGTTGAACTGGTTACACGCAGGGCGATATACGAATCCATTGCATCCAGCACCGGTGCAATAGCTTCTGTAAGCTCTGCTTTTCCGGTTATATATCTAATGTCACTAATCTCGCTTTGCGTGCGCTTGTATGTTATGTAAACCGACGCCTCGTAAAATGTAACTATTGCGCTAAGGTCATACGACATATAATCCACAGCAAAACTTGCAAGCGCACTTTCTGCCTTCACTTCCACCAAAGCCTGCGAAAGGTCACCTTGAATGTTGCCTTCGTAATCCGTAAATCTGAGTCTGCCCTCCGTCTGGTGGTTGTTAACCATGGTGATTACCGCGTCCTTCAGCTCCGAGTAATCCGAAATCTGGCTGGTATCACTGCTTGAGATGCTCTGATTGTCGAGCTTATATTTGGATACGGAAAGATACTCCTTTTTAAACAAGGAGCACGCGGAAAGCGCGGAAAGCAAGGACACTGTAACGATGATTGCGACTATTCTTTTTTTCATGCGTGTGCCCCCTCTCTTCCTGGAAGTCATAAAAATTGCTTAGCAGCGTCTCACTTGTCAACGGAAATGTCGCCAAAGCCTTCTCCGAAGACATCACGCGTATCCGTAACGATTACAAAAGCGCTCTTATCAATTCCCTTGACAATTTTTTTAATTTCAATAATTTGCTGGCGCTTGACAACACATAGCAGAATCTGCTTGTCCGCACCCGAATAGGCGCCCTTACCGGAAAGCACGGTTACTCCTCTGTGCAGCTTCTGAACAATAGCAACCTTAATTTCGTCGCTGTATTCGGAAATGATATGACAAAGCTTAGATTGCGATGAACCGTAAAGCACGAGGTCAATTACCCTTGCCGCAATATACACTGCAATAACTGTGTACATCGCATTTTCATATTTTTTGAACAGAAGCGCATAGACCGCAATAATCACTGCGTCCAGCACAAGTATCATTGTTCCAAAATTAACGTAAGGAAATTTCCCGCGAATAAGCTTTGCAACGACATCTGTTCCCCCGGTTGTCGAACCTGTTGTATAAACTATGCCAAGCCCTAACCCTGTGATAATACCGCCATAAACAGCCGCCAAAAACGGCTCGACCGTAATTGAAACAGGATATAGCGAAAGCAGGTCAATGGCAATGGAACTACACAGCGTCCCGAAGAGCGAGCCAGCCATGAATCTCCAGCCATATTGACGCAAAGCAATAATAAAAATCGGGATGTTCAAAACTATTATCATAACACCGACGGGTGCAGCCGGCGATAAATAGTTAATAATCATTGCAATACCTGTAACGCCGCCAGAAACAAGAGCTGCCGGATGATAGAACCACTGAATTCCTATGGCAAACACAACCGAACCGAAAAGAATTTTAAAAACATTTAGAGCGGTTTGCAGCAACAATTTTGTAGACGGCTTCAAATATCCCATTCCTCTTTTCTTTTGTATGCCAAATTAGTCCATAAGGCTCATCTGTTTTTCTTCTCGGTCCTCATCGCGTAAAAGTGCTCCCGCAACCGGAATACTTCTTGCCCTGTAGCGCGCAATGTTCTTTATCTGGCTTTCCTCCACAGGCACAGCTTTTTCAAGGCTGTATTTTGGCTTGATGTTCATAAGCCCAACGCCGATAGTTGTGCGGGAGGTCTTTGGCGTTAGTAGGGCTGTTGAAAACACCATTGCCCTTCCCTCTGTCGAAAACACAGCGATTTCCCTATCTTGTGTAAGAAGCATGATGCTTACAAGAGGGCTCTTGTCGGAATAAGCTCCCGTCAAGCGCTTTCTATTCGTTTTTGTTGCATAGGCTGAAAGCTCAATACGTGCGACCTTTCCGTTTGCATAGAAGAGCAGAAGGTGTGCGCTGTAATCTCCGGGGTTTATCATACATAATACGTTCTCTCCCTCGTCCATACCGAGATTCGAGGGTAAGTACACGCCCAGCACCGAGGCCTTCGAGTCGTCGAAATCCGAAACGCGAACCTTGTAAACCTGCTGTTTGTCCGTAAAGAAGAGCAGCTCATCACGATTTGTCGCTTCAAATTCCTGATATGCCCCGTCGTTTTCTTTATATTTTTGCTCGCCGCCCATACGCAGGGACAAGGGCGTTATTTTCTTGAAATAGCCCTCGCGTGATAAGAACAAAGCGACAGTGTAATCCTCAATCTCGTTTCCTTCTTCCCCGTCCTCAACCTCGTCGGCATAGATTATCGCTGTTTTACGCGGCATGAAGTATTTCTTGCTGACTTCCTGCAACTCATCAATAATGATTTTCTTCACTCTGCGAGGAGAACTCAAAATGTCCTCAAGGTCTGCAATGTCTTTTTCCAGCTGCGCTGTTTCCTCAACACGCTTTAGAATGTATTCCTTGTTGATATTACGAAGCTTGATTTCAGCAACGAATTCGGCCTGTACGCGGTCAATTCCAAAGCCAATCATAAGGTTTGGAACGACCTCGGCTTCTAACTCTGTTTTGCGGATTATATCAATCGCTCTGTCGATATCCAAAAGAATTTTTCTAAGACCATTGAGCAAATGCAGCTTGTCACGTTTCTTCGCAAGGTCGAAATACACTCTTCGGCGTACGCTTTCCATGCGCCAGGCTGTCCACTCCTCCAGAATTTCGCGAACACCCATAACTCGGGGGTTGCCCTCAATCAGTATGTTAAAATTGCAGGAGTAGCTGTCGCAAAGTGGCGTCATGCGCATCAGCTTCTGCATGAGCTTATCGGGGTCGGTGCCGCGCTTTAGGTCAATCGCCAACTTCAATCCGCCCAAATCGGTTTCGTCACGCATGTCGTTGATTTCTTTGATTTTCGCTGTTTTAACCAGCTCCGCAACCTTGTCCATAATTGCTTCGACGGTCGTGGAATAGGGAATTTCATAAATTTCGATAATGTTTTCGTCCTTGAGGTAGCGCCACTTTGAGCGCACCTTAAAGCTTCCGCGGCCTGTTCGGTATATCTCCTCAAGCTCCGACACATTGTAGATTAGCTCGCCTCCCGTTGGAAAATCAGGCGCAAGCAGACTCTGCATAATGTCGCATTCCGGATCCTTTAAGTAGTTTATGGTTGTTTCGCAGACTTCATTCAGATTAAAGCCGCAAATTTGGCTTGCCATACCGACAGCGATTCCGGTATTGGTTGAAACAAGCACATTCGGAAAGCAGGTTGGAAGAAGCGTCGGCTCCTTTGTGCTTCCGTCATAGTTGTCCATAAAATCAACTGTGTCCTTATCGATATCCCGAAAAATCTCCGCGCAAATATCCGATAGCTTCGCCTCTGTGTAACGCGAAGCGGCATAGGACATATCTCGTGAATATATCTTGCCAAAGTTTCCCTTGCTGTCAACAAAGGGCACCAGCAGCGCCTCACAGCCTCGCGACAGACGCACCATTGTTTCATAAATTGTGGCGTCGCCGTGGGGATTAAGCCTCATAGTCTGACCGACAATGTTCGCACTCTTTGTACGTGCGCCGGAAAGAAGGCCCATTTTGTACATTGTATAAAGCAGCTTGCGATGCGAGGGCTTAAACCCGTCGATTTCGGGAATAGCTCTGGAAACAATTACGCTCATCGCATAGGGCATATAGTTTAACTCAAGAGTTTCCGTAATCGGCTGCTCAACTACCTCTGCGTGTAGTCCTGCAACCGCCGGATTTATTGAGGATTTTTTATTTTCCGCCTGTTTTTTCTTTGCCATTTAGCTTGTCTGTCCTCTCTTACGAAATGTCCGCGAGTTCAAGATATTTATAGCCGTTTTCCGCTATATGAACCTTACGACCCGCGAGATTGTCGCCAAGCAGCAAGTCAAACTGTTCCGAAGTCCGCTCCGCTTCTTCTGGCATCACCCGAATCAGTCTGCGAGTTTCGGGGTTCATAGTTGTCAGCCACATCATCTCCGGTTCGTTTTCACCAAGTCCCTTTGAGCGGTTGATAGTGTGCTTTTTTCCCTCGAGCTTTTCGACTATATCACACTTTTCACGGTCTGAATAAGCGAAATACGTCATGTCCTTCGTTTCGATTTCGTACAGCGGCGACTCGGCAATGTAAACGTAGCCGTCTTTAATAAGCGTGGGCATAAGCCTGTATATCATGGTCAGAATCAGTGTGCGGATTTGAAACCCGTCGACGTCGGCATCGGTGCATATAATTATCTTGTTCCAGCGCAAATTGTCCATGTCAAAGGTTGACAAATCTTTGCCGCGCCCTCTTTCAACCTCAACACCACAGCCGAGCACCTTTATTAAGTCGGTAATTATTTCGCTTTTGAAAATTTTTACATAATCCGCCTTCAGACAGTTTAGTATTTTACCGCGTACAGGCATGATTCCCTGAAACTCAGCGTCTCGCGAAAGCTTACACGCGCCCAGCGCCGAGTCTCCCTCAACGATGTAAATTTCGCGTTTGTCTACATCCTTTGTGCGGCAGTCAACAAATTTCTGAACTCGATTTGAGATATCAACCGAACCGGAAAGCTTCTTTTTTATATTCAGTCTTGCCTTTTCTGCCTGCTCTCGACTGCGCTTGTTGATTAAAACCTGTTCCGCGATTTTGTCTGCTTCGGCTTTGTGCTCGATGAAATAAACTTCGAGCTGAGTGCGTAAGAAGTCCGTCATCGCGTCCTGAATAAACTTGTTGTTGATGGCCTTTTTTGTCTGATTCTCATACGAGGTCTGTGTGGAAAAGCAGTTGGTAACCAGCACAAGGCAATCGGAAACATCCTGAAAGCTTATTTTGCTCTCGTTCTTTTGGTATTTGCAGATTTTTTTAATATATGCGTCCACTGCGTAGACAAAGGCACTTTTTGTTGCCTTCTCCGGCGCTCCGCCATACTCAAGCCAAGAGGAGTTGTGATAATATTCAATACAGTTGACCGTGTTTGAAAAGCAGAAAGAGGCCGTGAGCTTGACCTTATATTCGGGTTTGTCCTCGCGGTCACGCCCCCTGCGCTCGGTTTCGATGAATATTGGTTGTGAAATTGTATCTTCACCCGCTATTTCCGAAATGTAGTCCAGAATTCCGTTTTGGTATTTGAACTCCTGCGTTTCAAACTTCCCGTCCTCTTTTTGGCTTTTAAAACGGAAAACTATACCCGCGTTAACAACCGCCTGACGGCGCAGCGTTTCAGTGAAATATTCGACAGGCACATCAATGTCAGTGAAAACCGCCAAATCTGGTCTCCATCGGAATAGCGAGCCGGTTTTCTTGCGGTCGGCAGGTTCTTTTTGAAGACCGCCAATGTTCTCGCCTTTTTCAAAATGGAGCGCATATTTTGTGCCATCGCGGTAGATAATAGCGTCGAAATATTCGCTGGCATATTGTGTAGCACAAGAGCCGAGCCCGTTCAGTCCGAGCGAATACTCATAGCTTTCGCCCTCGTCATTTGCGTATTTCCCGCCTGCGTAAAGCTCGCAGAAAACCAGTTCCCAGTTAAAGCGGCCCTCGTTTTCGTTCCAATCAACAGGGCAGCCGCGTCCGAAATCCTCAACCTCGATGGACTTGTCAGAATAGCGCGTTACTGTTATAATGTCACCGTGTCCCTCACGGGCCTCGTCAATCGCGTTTGATAGAATTTCAAAGACCGCGTGCTGACAGCCCTCTAGTCCGTCCGACCCGAAGATAACTGCCGGACGCTTGCGAACTCTGTCCGCTCCCTTGAGCTGTGATATGCTTGTATTGCCGTACTCTGCGGTTGTTGCTTTCTTCATAGACCCTCCCATGCGCCTGCACGAAATCTAATGCTGAGTTTATGTTGCCTATAAAAATCACAATATCTTGTGCGAATCATATGCTAACTTAACTTATTTAGTATATCCTATGTTCCCCAAAAAATCAAGCAATACAAAAAGCTCAAAAAGTCTGTTCTTGACTGGTTTTTCGATTAAAACCTTACCGTTTCGGTGATAATACTTCATATGCACTTTAAGTGCCGAAGAAAATTGTCATTCGTTTCGGTGTAAACGCATAAACATAACCGAAGGCAATCCTGTTACAAATTGCTATCGGTCGGCGTTTACTCCGCAAACTCAAGCGGGAGGAAATTATGCCAAAAATCAAGCGAAACGAAAAGGCCAGAAGAGCCGAGCTAAAACACTTTGCCGGTGAAATCGGTAGCATACGCTCAAGCCTCGACGAAGCCTATACACAATTCAACGATACATCAGACCCCGACGCTCTGGACGCCTGCATATTCGAGATAAGCGCCTTGAGGTCACGCTATAACACCGCGCTCAAGCATTATCGCGACAGCTATTATTAAGCTAGACTTCAATAAATTCAACCTGCGATTACGCAAACCCATTAATAGTGCCCTCACATTCCTTGTCCTTAAGGAATGTAATACATAACAAGGAGACCCATATGCCATCTTTCAATTTTTTAACCGTGGGAGCAGTAATTATCTGCGTCCTTCTGGTCGTTTTGCTCTTTAAAATAATTAAAACGCCGCTGAAATGGGCGTTCAAATTGCTTTTAAATGCTGCATCCGGCTTTATTGCGCTTGTAATTCTTAACTTTTTTGGCGGTATTGTCGGGCTTAGTTTAACTGTCAACCTCGTTAACTGCCTTGTTGCAGGAATATTAGGGCTTCCCGGCGTTGTGCTGCTGTTAATCTTAAAGTATCTGTTTTAAGGCACAAGTATTGCCCTGCGCTCTTCGTTGGTCAGTTATCCATGTCTTATTAAATAACACAACCCCCTGCTCATCCAGCGTGAACAGGGGGCTACGTTTGTTCGGTTTTTTCAATCATTCGGGTTGGTTTACCTCACTTCTTCAGGTATTGCTCGAGTTCGACGCTAACCATACTTAACACACCATATGCCGCTTTGTTTAAGCTCTTGGCAGCTTTTAAACGGGCCCCCGTTTTCGCCGCCTGAACTTCCATTTCTCTCACTTATGTGAGAAGTGCATGGGGAAAAAGATTTCGGATATTTGCCGAACCTGCGCAAGAGAAGGTACCTAACTTGAGCCTAAACTCCACATTGGAATCACCCTTTCTCTAGTTATAAGATACAACCATTATGGCGTTATGTCAATACGTTTTATGGATTGTTAACAATTATCGTCGTTTTGCACACATTAAAGAAGTCCAATTTATCCCCACCGCTAAAGCTAAATACTACAGAAGGTATCCGTGTGTACTCCTTGCGGACTCCAGGCATTGTTTGCCCTTCACAATATTTCTTTACTGTCTGCCGCGACACTTCCAACCGGTGAGCAATTGAGCGCTGGGACTCTCCGGAC
>JAGPMA010000032.1 GCA_018053145.1 Oscillospiraceae bacterium
GTTACAAAAGAGCTTCTCTTTCGAGAAGCTCTTTTTTCAGTACAACGCTCTAAGTATTATAAGCACCTTTGCTCATCTTTTGGCGAAACGCAAGTATATTACACTCTCATGTCAACACAAAAAATTAGTCGAAAGACTTGCATTATAACTGTTTCAGCGAAGAAAACGCCAAAACCGAAGACAAACCTATATTAGGCCTGCTCTTCTCTCATCTTTGCGAAGCACTCGCTGCAATAGACAGGTCTGTCGGACTTGGGCTCAAAAGGAACTTTTGCTTCCTTGCCGCAGGATGCGCAAGTAGCAGTGTAGTACTCACGAGGTCCGCGAGCTACATTCTTTCTGGAGTCACGGCATGACTTGCAGCGCTGTGGCTCATTCTGGAAGCCGCGTTCTGCATAGAATTCCTGCTCACCTGCTGTGAACGTAAATTCCTGTCCGCATTCTTTGCACACTAAAGTTTTGTCCTCGAACATTTTGAATCCTCTCTTTTGAAAAAACTTACCCGGAAGGGCATTTGTATTGCGATCAGCTCTTGCTGATGTCGCCAAGATAAAGGTTGTGCGCAAGCTTACGCCTGATGCGCTGAACAGCATTGTCAACGGATTTATCTGTTTTTCCGCAAAGCTCGGCAATTTCGGAATAAGACAGGCCGCTGAGGTAAAGGTTTAGTATTTCCACTTCAAACTTGGATAAACAACGTGAATATGTCTGAATTATCTCGCCTACGCCTTCCCTTGCCAAAACCTGTTCCTCGGGTGTTCGCCTATAAGCTTCGCCGTAAGATACTGCGCCGGAGCTGCTTTCGTTAGAGAGGAGATCTTCCAACGACACCATGTCGTTGAGGGGTTCGTGCTTCTTTCTGGAGGCACTTTTGATTGCCGAATATATACGGCGTTTTACGCAGATTTCTGCATATGTTTTGAATGAGGTGTTCATGGATAAGTCGAATTCTCTAATCGCTGAAAGAAGCCCAAGCATTCCTTCTTGAATGAGATCCTCCCCATCACCGCCAACCAGGAAAAACGGTCTGGAGCAAATTTTGACCAAACGTGTATATCGAAGAGCAAGCTGATCCTCGGCGATTTTGTCGCCAGACTCCGCCATACTCAACAACTCGTTATCAGTGAGACTAGAATAATTTTCCATATTTTCAACCGTATGTTCCTAAACATGGTAGATTATAGTATAATATTTACAAAAAGTCAAGTGAATTCCTTTCTGAAATCTACACATTTATGTTATTTGACAAATTTTTTATAAATTCAGAAAGCTTCCGAGCAAGCTCGTCTGAGGTTTTTTCATCGGCTGCTTCGACCATTACTCTTATAAGTGCCTCCGTTCCGGAGGGGCGCACAAGAATTCTCCCAGTGTTGCCCAGAGCCTTTTGCTCATCCATAATTAGCTGCTTTAAGCTCTCGTCTGTTATAATTGCCTCTTTAGCTTCGTTTCCACCTTCGATTGATATATTTATCAGCACCTGCGGATATGTAGGAATCTCTGCCGCCAACTCTGATAGTTTTTTTCCGCTCTTACTGATTACTTCCAGAAAACGGACGGCTGCAAGCTGCCCATCCCCTGTTGTTGCGTTATCAAGGAATATAACGTGACCTGACTGTTCGCCGCCAAGATTGAAGCCCTTTTCCTGCATCATTTCCAGAACATTACGGTCTCCGACCGCGGCGCAGTGAAGCTCAATGGCATTCTTCCCGCAGTATTCGTGGAAGCCGAGGTTTGACATGACTGTTGCAACAATCGCGTTTTTTTGAAGCTTACCCTCAATAATCATAGCTTTACCGCAAATCGCCATTATCTTGTCTCCATCTACAAGCTGCCCATTTTCGTCGACAGCAAGGCAACGGTCCGCGTCCCCGTCGAAGGCAAGACCCAAATCATAACCCCCCGCAACGACCATGCGACCTAAAACATCAATATGGGTCGACCCACAGTTTGCGTTGATGTTGCAGCCATCTGGATGGTCTTTGATCAGCTCAAGGTCAAGCGGAAAGCGTCCGAAAATATCGTTGACCGTTCGTGTCGCTGCGCCGTTTGAGCAGTCTATCATAACTTTTAATTTGCCGATTTTGCCGTCTGCAACGGAAACAACGTGCTCGACATATCGGTCGACCAATTCGCGTCCGCGAGGAAGAATCCTGCCGATATCGCCGTTTTGCTTTTCGGTGAGCGGCTCGTCGCTGTCGATAAGCTGTTCAATTTTTGCTTCCAAGTCATCTCCGAGCTTGAACCCTTTGCCATTGAATATTTTGATTCCATTATGTTCGTAGGGGTTATGAGATGCCGAAATAACAATGCCGGCATCCGCTGAGCAATCAGTTGTGATGAAAGCAACAGCAGGTGTCGGTATAACACCCAGCGGCATAACGTCTGCTCCTGCGGAGCAGAGTCCGGCAGTAATCGCCGCCTCAAGCATATCGCCTGAGATGCGTGTATCTTTTCCGATCGTTACAAGAGGTTTTCTATCAGATTTTATGTCCTCGGAAAGCACCATTGCCGTCGCCTGTCCAACCTTGAATGCGAGCGCAGCATCAAGTCCCTTATTTACAATTCCACGAATTCCGTCAGTTCCGAAATATTTGCCCAACTGGTTATCCTCCAAATAGTTTTTGCGCGCTTCGTCATTGCCCTTAAACAGGCTCTGCGCACTTGTTATAATTGAAATTTAAACTAAGTTCAAATTTCTATCTGCTGCTGACCAAGATATTCGATTCCCAAATGGTCATATGCCTTTTTAGTGATACAGCGCCCTCTCGGCGTGCGGGTTATGAAGCCCTGCTGAAGAAGATAGGGCTCATAGACGTCTTCAAGCGTGATTGCTTCCTCGTTGATTGTTGCCGCAACGGTTTCAAGCCCCACAGGGCCGCCGCCATAGAATTCTATGATGCTTCTGAGCATTCGTCTATCAAGAGAGTCCAGTCCCTGCTTATCAACCTCCAGACGCGTCAGCGACTCGTCTGCGACAGCTCGGGTAATAACTCCGTCTGCACGAACCTGTGCATAATCGCGCACACGGCGAAGCAGGCGGTTTGCTATTCTCGGCGTTCCGCGGCTGCGGCAGGCGATTTCCCTTGCTCCTTCGGGGTCAATTTCGATTCCGAGAATTTCCGCACTGCGTGTGACGATTAGCTGCAGCTCCTCGGGTGTGTACAGCTCCAGCCGCATTGTGACGCCGAAACGGTCGCGCAGCGGCGCTGTGAGTTGTCCTGAGCGAGTGGTAGCTCCGATGAGTGTGAACTTTGGTAAATCGAGGCGTATTGAGTTTGCAGACGGGCCTTTGCCGATGATTATATCAATGGCATAATCCTCCATAGCGGGGTAAAGGATTTCCTCCACGGTGCGGTTAAGCCTGTGGATTTCGTCGACAAAGAGAATGTCGTTTTCCTGAAGATTCGTAAGCAGTGCCGCCAAATCGCCCGGTTTTTCGATGGTTGGGCCGGAGGTTATGCGCATATTAACGCCCATCTCGTTTGCGATGATGCCCGCAAGAGTTGTTTTTCCAAGACCCGGGGGGCCATGGAGAAGGACGTGGTCGAGCGGTTCTTTTCGCATTTTTGCGGCTTCTATGAATATGCTGAGGTTTTCCTTAACCTTCTTTTGGCCTATATATTCGTTAAGAGTGCGCGGACGCAGCGAGCCCTCGTTTATATCCTCGGGAAGCAAGGAGGTTGAAGTTACAACATGCTCCTCATCATCATTTGCATAGCTGATACTCACGCCTTATCCCCCCCTATTTCAGCATTTTACGAAGAGCCTGTTTGATTATACTTTCAAGCTCTGTGTTATCCACGTCTATATCCTTCATAGCCATCGTAATCTCGCTGTTGCTGTAACCAAGCACGGCAAGCGCCGAAACCGCGTCAGATAGCTTTGAGCCGCCCAAAGGAAGTGTGGAGACAGCGTTGCCTCTAAGGTCAAAGCCGCTTGTTTCCTTTGCCATCTTGTCTTTAAGCTCAAGCAGGATGCGCTGGGCAATTTTTTTGCCTATACCCGGCGCCGCTGTAAGCGCTTTTTCGTCGCCGCTGATGACGGCCATCGCAAGCGCCTCCGGCGTAACTGCGGAGAGGATTGAAATTGCCGCCTTTGGTCCGACTCCCGAAACGCCGAGAAGCATTTCGAAGCTGCGTTTTTCCTGTTTGTCAAAGAAACCGAAAAGGTCGAAGGCATCCTCTCTGACATTTTCATAAGTATACAGCTTTACATTCTCACCGATTTGGAGGTGCGAAAGCGTGTTAACAGACACGCTAAGCGCAAAGCCGACTCCGGCGCAATCGATTACCGCGAGATTCGGTTCGATATCTGTTACTTTCCCGTTTATGTGGTAGAACAAGGCGAATCACCTCTGTTTTTTGTAATTAATGAGGTTGCGCTGCGAGCGTGACAAATTGCGATAGCCAGCGCGTCGGCTGCATCATCGGGCTTTGGCGCGACCTTCATGCTGAGCAACCGCTCGACCATGTATATGACCTGCTGTTTCTCCGCTCTGCCATAGCCCACAACTGACTGTTTGACCTGAAGCGGGGTGTATTCGAAGGTCGGCACGCCGGCTTTGTAGCACGCGAGAAGAACAACTCCCCTGCCGTGAGCAACGGAAATTCCTGTCGTGATGTTAGTGTTGAAAAAAAGCTCCTCGCAGGCAATTTCGTCCGGTGCGAAGGTTCTTATCAGCTCGGAAATGTCGTCGTAGATGCGGTCAAGACGGCTTGAAAGGCTTGTGTTTGCGGGAGTTGTGATAACTCCGTAGTTTACTAAAGTCAGCTTGTTTTTGTTGCTGTCGATAACTCCGAAACCGACTGTCGCAATTCCGGGGTCTATGCCTAAAATACGCATTTACACCTCCGCGCGATGTATATACTTCATTTTAGTTTACCATAAATCAACCAACTATTCAATGTATTTTTCCTTTTGTCAGCTTATGCTGTTTTATAATCACCCCTGACATAAAAACCTACTTAAAACCAAACAAAAGCACCTGTTTACAGTTTTCATGCTGCAAACAGGTGCTCTTATGACAGAACTCTGATTAAATTATAAGTAATTACGCTCTGGGATGTGCCTTGTTATAGACATCCTTAAGCTGCTTCTTCACAAGCTGTGAATAAACCTGTGTTGAAGATATGTCCGCATGGCCGAGCATTTCCTGGATTGAGCGCAAATCAGCGCCGTTTTCGAGAAGATGTGCAGCAAAGGAATGGCGAAGAGTATGCGGAGTAATGGTTTTTTCTATTTTTGCTTTTGTCTGATATGTCTTAATAATTTTCCAAAAGCCCTGGCGTGACATACGCTCACCGCTGACATTGACGAACAGCGAAAGCTCGTCCGAAGCCGCTATCATCTGTGGTCTTATAAATTCGACATATTCTGCCAGTGCACGAATCGCCGCCGGATATAGAGGAATAATCCTCTCTTTTTCGTGACCGCGGCAGCGGATGATTCCGGCGGAAATGTTGATGTCTGTTACATTCAAAGCAATAAGCTCGCTTACGCGAATGCCTGTTGCATAAAGCAGTTCCAGCATTGCCCTGTCACGATAACCCTTAAGGTCAGTACATTCAGGCTGCTCAAGAAGCAACTCAACTTCCTTGCCGGTTAAAATCTGCGGAAGCCGAAGTACAGCTTTTTCCGGAACAAGCTCAGTAGTCGGAATTTCGTCAATAATTCCTTGTGAAAGCAGGAACTTATAAAAGTTCTTAATGGACGCGATGCTTCGAGAGATTGTCGGAACCGACTTGCCCTGAGCCTTCATCCATGCCGTATACTCGCATAGCTCGTCGGATGTGGCTGTATCAAGGCTTTCGTCTGTGTGGCTTTCGATATAATCACGGAGCTGTCGAATGTCTCTCAAATAGGAACTGAGGGTGTTATCGGTTGCTTTCTTAACGTTTTTTAGATAGTTTTCGTATTTTTCAATACAAGCAGCATTATTCACGATAACTCCTCCTTTCGATATTTATATTAGCAGCGTTGCCAAATATGGCACAAGCTTAAATTCTATCAAAGTTCCTATTACTAAAAAGGGTAAGCAAACAAGCGTTCTAGCATAGATTCTATCTTTTCTTTGCGCGGAGTTTCCGCGTACGAGATGAAATATCCGTGAAGAGCTCATAAAGCCCTCGATTGAAATCGTGAAAAAACATGGCAGCGATATTAAAGCCGGAATGCCAAGAATAACAAGCGCCATAATTAATCCGTTGCTTGGATAACACGACATTATGGTAGCCGCGGTGCAACTGAGAGCATATCCTCTTATGCAACTGAGAACCGGCAAAAGAGCGATTCCGTAGAACGATGACGCCAGCAAAAACGCAACCAAATGAAACCTTGTAAAATGGAAAAATACAGTCACTACATTAAGCGTTTTCAATGTTGAAAAACCAAGGAAATCGTTCAGCGAAGTATCTAACTTAAAGTACGAACCGACAAGACTTCCGGCAAGGCAACCTAATAAAAAGCTAAGAATAAGAAGGATAAAAAATATCTTGCTGTCTTTTTGATATGTAAGTCTGCGTCTCCCGAGTGTTAAATTGTTCTTAATCATTATCGCACCGCCTTAATCATCGGACAGCGGCGCAGGAAATAATAATGCAATTTACATAACAACCCGATGTCGCCAATATAATACAAATTCAATCAGTTATCAAGCCTTTATGCAAAATAAAATGATTTTTGTTAATTATGACGAGATATTATGTTAACTATATTATGTTAACCCGCGTTACTGAGCCGTTATGAACCGCCCTAATTCACTAGCGTTTCAGCAATATATAGTAGGGGCTATATATTGCTATTACAACATCTAGGTAATCAAATTGAAATTATGTTAACCTCAGCCTTTTGATTACTATTTGTTATATTCGTCTGCGCAGATGCGATTTTTTGTTTTTTCTGTGCAATTTTAATACACCGCCAAAGACTCCGCCTACTATTACTGCAATAATTATACGAAGAATAAGCGAAATTTCATCACTATTTCTCTTAAAAGCCAGCGTCCCGAGCAGTATCAGAAGGACATAGGCTACCGCTGAAGACAGCCCCGCGGTTATCACTCCCCTGCCCTGCCGTCCGGCACAAAACACACCGCCTATTGTCGCCCCCAGCATAACCGATACTAATACGAACGAATCTCTTAGCGATTCGGGAAGCACTCCCGATACCATAAGGGCTGCGATTATTAATAACGCCAACATTGTGGCAAACAGACCAATCACAGCTCCCGTTATCGAATGTTTTATCAGACTTTTTCCGTCTGAAACAGTTTCCTTATTATATGCCTTTGTCATTTTCACCCTCCATTCAATCCAAATAAAATTTCCCTGTTGAACAAGCCTATCTTAGCTTATTCAGCAGGGAAACTAACAATTACTATTTAGTTTGATGCAGGGGGTAAAAAGATTTATTTATCCTTGTTTGAAATAGCCCATTTTGCAACCTTGATGCGAACTCTGTCTTCGCCTGTTTCGATCGTTATGCTGTCAGCCGAGGTGCTGACGATTTCGCCCATAATTCCGCCGATGGTGGTGACCTTATCGCCGTTACCGAGCGAGCTTCTCATTTCTTGAATTTTCTTTTTCTTCTTGTTTTCGGGTCTGATCATGAAGAAATAAAAAACCGCAAAAAGAACAACGATGGAGAGAACGAACTGAATCGTTCCGCTTGTTCCGGTACCGGTGGTTGTCGTGGTTCCCGTAGTGGTGCAGCCGGCAAAGGCAAGGCACATTATCATTACCGAAGAAATGACCGCGATTATTTTTTTAGTTGTTTTAAAATTCATTTGTTGACCTCCTAGAATTGTATTTATTATTATATATGGCAATGATTTCATTTGCAAGGATTTTATATTCTTCTGTCGAGCTTTTCGGAAAACGCAGCACGAAATTCCGAAAAAGTGCCGTTATCCAGCTCCAAACGTATTCTTTCCATAAGTTTATTATAAAAATACAGATTGTGGATAACTCCGAACCTCAACCCGAGAATTTCACCCGATTTGAAAAGATGCCGCACATAGGCTCTTGAATAGTTCCTGCACACGGGACAGTCGCACTGTGAATCTATCGGGCCGTCATCCTCCGTATATTTCGCGTTGCTGATATTTAGAATTCCCTCCCAAGTAAAAAAGTGTCCGTGACGCCCGTCGCGTGCCGGCATGACGCAATCGAAGAAGTCAACGCCGCGGTAAACACCCTCGATGATGTTTGAGGGTGTTCCGACCCCCATAAGATATCGAGGCTTGTCCTTGGGCATATGCTCCTCAATGACTTCTATCGTGTCGTACATATCGCGGTGGCTCTCCCCTACCGCAAGTCCGCCGATTGCATATCCCTCCAAATCAAGCTCGGCAATCTGCTTCATGTGGCGGATACGCAAATCAGGAAAGGTCGCACCCTGATTGATTCCAAAAAGCACCTGTCCCGGATTCACCGCGTCAGGCAGAGCGTTAACGCGGTCAAGCTCAGTCTTGCACCGTATAAGCCAGCGCAGGGTACGCTCGCAGGACTTGTCAACATAATCATACGGCGAGGGGATCTTGACGCACTCGTCAAAAGCCATTGCAATATCCGAGCCGAGGTTCGACTGAATCCGCATGCTCTCCTCGGGACCCATGAATATTTTGTGCCCGTCTACGTGTGAGTTGAAGCTTACGCCCTCTTCCTTGATTTTTCGCAGCTGCGCAAGCGAGAATATTTGGAAGCCGCCGCTGTCCGTGAGCATCGGGCCGTTCCAGTTCATAAATTTGTGCAGCCCACCGCGGCGCTTTATCATCTCATCGCCAGGTCTAACATGAAGGTGATAGGTATTTGACAGCTCAATTTGACAACCAAGCTCCTTTAGCTCTGCCGCCGCGATTCCGCCCTTAATAACACCCTGTGTGCCAACATTCATGAAAACTGGCGTTTGTGCAGTTCCGTGAGGGCAGGAAAACTCGCCTCTGCGTGCGCGGCCCTCGGTCTTTATAATTTTAAACAATAATACTTTCTCCTAAACGTGAAATTAAATCTTTTGCTATTCAATGAACATTGCGTCGCCAAAAGAGAAGAAGCGATATTTCTCCTCAACAGCTTTTGCATAGGCCGCCAAAACGTGCTCCCTACCTGCAAAAGCCGAAACCAGCATTACAAGCGTGCTTTCCGGCAAATGAAAGTTTGTGACCAATGCGTCCATGCATTTGAACCTATAGCCGGGGAAAATGAAAATGTCCGTAAACCCAGAGCGCGGTTCAAGTCCACCATCCTCTTTTGAAAAACTTTCGAGCGTCCTGCAGGAGGTTGTTCCGACAGCGACGATACGCCCCCCACTCTTTTTGGTTTCGGTAACCACCCTTGCCGTTTCTTCGGGAATTGTGCAATACTCTGAATGCATTTCGTGGCTTTCAATATCCTCGCACTTTACAGGTCTAAAGGTACCAAGCCCGACGTGAAGCGTGACATAGCAAATTTTTACGCCTTTTTTCGCAATTATCTCCAGAAGCTCCTGCGTAAAATGTAGTCCTGCCGTCGGCGCGGCGGCCGAGCCAAGCTCGCGCGAATACACAGTTTGATAACGCTCCTGATCCTCAAGCTCTGTCTTTATATATGGCGGTAGCGGCATTTTCCCCAAATGCTCCAACACCTCCAGAAAAATACCCTCGTAAGAAAATTGCAGAAGCTTATTTCCGCCCTCTGCGGAGTCTGTTACGAGTGCTGTAAGTTCACCCTCGCCAAAAATCAGCTTTGTGCCCGGTTTTGTCTTTTTCCCCGGTCTTGTAAGGCACTCCCAAATGTTGTCCCCCTTGTCTTTAAGGAGCACAACTTCAATAACACCGCCTGTTTCGCGCCGTCCAATCAGCCTTGCCGGAAGAACGCGGGAGTCGTTAAGCACCAAGCAGTCGCCTTCTCGCAGATAATCGGGCAAGTCGAAAAAATGCTTATGCTGCACCTCGCCCGTAGCCTTGTAGAGGTGCAGAAGTCTGGAGGTATCCCTTCGCTGAAGCGGCGTCTGAGCGATTAGTTCTTCGGGCAGATAATAGTCAAAATCGGATGTTTTCACTAGTTTTATACTCCTAAGGATATATTCGCGCCGGTAAAATAGAAGCCAATAATCTGGCGGCAGTTATAGCTATAGTTTGTCGCCATCGAGTACGCGCCCCACTGGCTCATGCCGACATTGTGCCCCCAACCGCTTCCGCTGAATACATGTGTGCCGTTGTCCTGTGAAATAGTTACGTGAATGCTGTTAAGCGCCAAGGTTCCAGTACAGAAGGAATAGCAGCTGCTTTTTGAAAAGGCCGCAGTTTTTCCTGTTGAGTCAGCAAAAATCAAGGCTATTACGTTGTTTGTATCGGAGTATGTAGGCGTTACGCTAGCGATATCAGCCAAGGAGTAGCCCTTGCCGTTAACCTTTGCGAGAAGCTCGGCTGAGGTAAATTGTTTACTCCAGCTTTTTCTCGTATTCATGGTTGCGGGAACAGCCTCCTCAAAGGGGTCGATTACGCCGCGGCAATACGGTAAAGCCGCTGTGAATACATTTTCGCTGTCCTCAGTTCCTCCACCGTCCGACGAGAAGAAAAACGTCGTACAGAACTTTCCGTTATATGTTATGTATCTGCCGGCCGTTACATCGACAGCGGAATCGGTGTTGGAATTTGCCCCTGACGTCCCTTTGTATACCTGAGAATAGTCATCGGCAGTAATGTCAAAACCATAATTCGAGTACATGCCCGAATTTGCGGCATAGAACGTTCTTGCGCAAAGCGCTTGAGCCTTGAGCGCCTCAAGTGGCCAAGAAGGGCTCATTTCATAGGGAATAACGCCCTTGACATAGTCCTCAACAGGCAAAATATTAATAACCGTCAGCTTACCGCCTAAATAGCGATAGTATTCAAAATCGCCGTAATACGAATAGCCCTTGAACCATGTTATTGCTTTGCCGGATGTGCTGACCGGTCTTACAGCGAGCTTTGCGCTTGTCCCAGCGTCGAACTCAAACAGAATGTTTGTAGTACCTGTTTTTGTGACCTTCACACAGCCGCTGCTGCCGGTAAATACCTCACCCGACACTCCGAGCGAGGCCTTTGCAGCTTCTGCTTCTGTTGCGCTCTGGTAATTGCCAAACATAACGAAGTATGTCCCGTTTATGTACGCAGGAAAAGCACCCGTGTATTGCGAGGCAACCGACTGCGCAGAATTAAAGTCAGTATATGTTCCAAAGAGCTTGATGTGGTAGCAGCCAATTATTCCTGCCGAGACCGTTGTATTTACATCGGGAACCATTGTTAGCTGAGTTAGAGCAGTATTCCCGACTTCGTAGAAGGTTCGCGACGAATCGTAGTAACCGAATTTGTATCCGCTGCCGACTTTGTTTTCCAAGCTGGCTGTGGCAAGCGAAGTATCCCTCGTTGCGCTGTATTTGTAATATAGTCCAATACGAGCAGTGCTTTGTTTGACTACAACATTTGCGCCGTCCGGTGCTGTTGTCGGAACCGGAATAGTGCTCGATTGACCGACTTGAACCACGCCGTCGCCTGTTATGGCATATGTACCTCCAGTAACCGATATTGTACCTGTGCCTCCCACAGCATAAGCAGAGCTTAAATCCCCGCTGAGGACATTCTGTGAGTCGTTGACATATATTGAGCTTGCCGCAGCCGCAATACTTCCCTCGCTTAATGTCGAGAAAACGAGCACTGCCACAAGCAGAATCATCAGAGTAGTATTAATTTTGCGCTTCATATGTACTTCCTTTCGCTAATGTGACAAAAAACCTATGTATCTAGCCTAAAATTTCATGGTGAACATTTATTGACAGTTGATAAGCAACTGTGATAGGATTTTCAAAATAATGTATACAGGAACTTTACGGAAAACTCTTTCGTCATTATATTACATAATCCGATTGATTATCAAGCTTTACTGCTAATTTTTGAATTTGCATTATTTTGGAGATACTCGAATATATATTGTTAGCCTCACAAAAGGAGGGCATTTCGTATGAAAAAGTACAAAGTCGGAATCGTCGGCGGAACCGGAATGGTCGGCCAGCGCTACGTTTGCCTTATCGCTGAGCATCCGTGGTTTGACCTTACGGTTATCGCAGCAAGCTCACGCAGCGCCGGAAAAACATATGAGGACGCTGTAGCTGACCGCTGGGCAATGGAGCTTCCAGTTCCGGAATGCGCCAAGCGTCTGGTCGTTAAGGATGCGACTGCCGATATAGCCGAAATTACTTCAATGGTTGATTTCGTTTTTTCCGCTGTTGACATGAAGAAAGATGAAATCGTCGCTTTGGAGGAGGCCTATGCCAAGCGCGAATGCCCTGTTGTATCAAATAACAGTGCAAATCGTTGGACGCCCGATGTTCCAATGATTATTCCGGAGATTAACCCCGAGCATATTAAGATAATCGACAGCCAGCGAAAGCGGCTTGGAACAAAGCGCGGTTTTATTGCAGCGAAGTCCAACTGTTCGATTCAAAGCTACGTCCCCGCACTTCATCCCCTGCGTGAGGAATTTGGAATCAAGAGTGTCCTCGCCTGCACTTATCAGGCGATTTCCGGCGCCGGTAAAACCTTTGACCGCTGGCCGGAGATGGTGGACAACTGCATCCCTTATATCGGCGGAGAAGAGGAAAAATCCGAGCGCGAGCCCATGAAGATTTGGGGCACTGTCGAAAACGGAAGCATTGTTTCGGCAGTTAAGCCCGCCATTACAGCTCAATGCTTGCGCGTTGCTTGCAGCGACGGCCATATGGCAGCCGTTTTCGTAAGCTTCGATAAAAAGCCCTCTAAGGAAGAGATTATAGACAGATGGGCTAATTTTGCCGGCCGCGCTCAGGAGCTTAAGCTCCCCACCGCACCCAAGCAGTTCCTGCACTATTTCACGGAGGACAATCGCCCGCAGACAAAACTTGACCGCAACCTTGAAAACGGCATGGCCATCTCAGTCGGCCGTCTGCGCGAGGACACACAATATGATTATAAATTCGTCTGCCTTTCACATAACACCTTGAGAGGTGCCGCAGGCGGTGCCGTATTACTGGCAGAATTACTATGTGCAGAGGGTTACATCGAAGCCAATCATTAAGGAGGATTTTTAATGAAAACACCTATTTTTACCGGCGCTTCTACCGCAATTGTCACTCCTTTCCGCGGTAACACAATAGATTTTGATAAAATGGCAGAGCTTATTGACCTGCAATATAAAGGCGGCATTTCCTGCATCGTTGTCTGCGGCACAACAGGCGAAAACGCAACTCAGCCGATTGCCGAGCACGAGGAGCTTGTAAATTTCTGCGTCAAGCATACGGCAGGACGCATGAAAATTGTTGCAGGGGTCGGTTCAAACGACACAATGACAAGCGTTCGCCTTGCCACAAGTGCAAAAGCCTCCGGCGCGGACGGAATACTGATGGTCACGCCATATTACAACAAAACTTCTCAGCGCGGACTTGTTCAGCACTTTTCAACCGTGGCGGACCGCGTCGACATTCCGATGATTCTTTATAACGTACCGAGCAGAACCGGCATCGGTTTTACCGCTGATACCTACAAAATTCTTTCGAAGCATCCGAATATTAACGGCGTCAAGGAGGCTTCTGGCGATTTCAGCCTATTCTCCCGCACTCGTTCTCTTTGCGGAGATGACCTTTTCTTTTGGAGCGGCAACGATGATAACACAATTCCGATGATGGCTATGGGCGCGCTCGGAGTAATTTCCGTCGCCTCCAACATCGTCCCTCAGGTCGTAACTGACATCTGCAAGCTCTGCTTCGACAACGATTTTAAGGCAGCTACGGAATTGTATTTCAAATATGCCGACTTATTTGAAAAGCTGTTTATTGAGGTCAATCCAATCCCGGTTAAAACAGCCATGAACCTTCTTGGAATGAATGTCGGCAATCTTCGTCTCCCCTTATGCGAAATGGCTCCCGACACTCTTGAAAAGCTTAAAACCAGCCTTGCAAATGTGGGTCTGGAGCTTAAATAAATACAGAAAAACTAGGGGCGATTATTTTCGCCCCTTTATGTTAATCCCTTATACAAATACGGAGGTACTAATATGCCAAAGATAATTATTTCCGGCTGTAACGGCAGAATGGGACAGACTATAACCCGTCTGTGCGCCGATAAAAAGGATATCATAATAGTTGCAGGCTTCGATATTAATCCGGTTAAGCTTTCAAGCTATCCGGTTTATGCCGATCCGATGGAGTTTTCAGGAGAAGCTGACGTAATTATTGATTTTTCAAGTCCTTCAACGCTCAGCTCTCTGCTCAATTATTGCACCACTCGCGCTATTCCGTGCGTTTTATGCACCACAGGGTACTCAAACGACAGCATAGTGCAGATTTTGCACGTGTCAGGGAGTGTTCCCCTGTTCAGATCAGGAAATATGTCTCTTGGTATCAATCTTCTAACGACTTTGATTAAAAAGGCTGCTGCTGTTTTGGGCGAAGATTATGATGTTGAGATAATCGAAAAACATCACCGCATGAAGCTTGACGCTCCTAGCGGGACAGCTCTCATGCTTGCGGATGCCGCCGCTTCTTCCCTCCCCTTTGAGGCCGAATATGTTTATGATCGTCACGCCGTAAGACAAAACCGCGGGAAAAAGGAAATCGGCATTTCATCTGTTCGTGGAGGAACCATTGTTGGAGAACACGAAGTTATTTTTGCAGGAACAGATGAAGTCATTGAATTTAAACACACAGCCTATTCAAGAGACGTTTTCGCAAACGGCGCTATAGCCGCGGCAATCTTTCTCGCAAAAATCAAAACGCCGGGAATGTATGACATGAACGATGTGCTCTCCGATGTTTTGAAAAACTTATAAATCATCTTCATTATTAAATAGTATAGTGCGAGCCTTAAATATAAGGTTCGCACTGTTTTGTTAAATAGTAACAACTCATTACAATTCTTGACAAAATGCAACAATTTTGTTATTCTTGCTGTAGTAAGGAAGGTGAAAATGGTTGAAAAGACTTATTTCCTTTATTCTGCTTATAACTTTAATCTTATTTGTAGCTCCGATTAGTTCCTCCGCCGCAAACGTTTCCGACTTTTCTGACGTTCACGCTGCGGACTGGTTTTATAATTCCGTTAGCTTCGTCACTCAAAACGGTATGTTTAACGGAACAAACGCATCGTCCTTCTCTCCTGACGGAACAATGACGCGGGGAATGTTCGTTACGGTTTTAGGTCGTTACGGCGGAGCGCCTTCGGTTAGCGACGGAACCACTCTTGGAACTGTAACAAAATCTGATGTGCGGTTGCGAACTGCACCATCAACAACTGCCGGTACTGCGGTTCTCGCTGTTTTGCAAAGTGGGACACAGGTTGAGGTTTTGAATACCATTGCGGATTCAAGCGATTTGGCCTACACCTGGTACTACGTTAAATATAAGGGAATGCTTGGATACATAAGAAACGACATGATGGAAATAACCGAAAGCGGCTTTTCGGATGTCCCCTCCTCCGAGTATTACAGCCCTTATGTTCAGTGGGCATTTTCCTCCGGTATAGCTTCCGCTACAGGTGACGACACATTTTCTCCCGAGCGTGATATTACCCGTGAGGAAATCTGCTCTATGCTCGTTAATTACGCCCGCTTCAAGAACTATCAGCTAAAGCCTGTCGTTTCGGCAGTCAGCTTTATGGACAGCTCTTTAATTTCCTCCGGCTATGCCTCCGCCGTATCAACCATGCAGCTGGCTGGAGTCGTCAATGGCTATGAGGACGGCAGTTTTAGGCCGAAGGGCAGCGCCACTCGCGCCGAGGTTTCCAAGCTGCTGATGTATTTCATTAATGCCCTTGGCTACAAGCAGGTAAGCGAAGCTTCTTTCGACTCAGCCGGTAACTATATCTTTGGAACCGAGGTGCCTTCAAAGGCAACAGTCGGAAACGATTATTTTTCAAACGCTTGCTTTATCGGTCACTCACTGGTGAACGGAATGCAAACCACCTTTGGTTTGAGCAATACTGACTTTTATGCAAGAAACAGCGCTACCGCAAAGTATTTTCTAGGTCTTTCAGACTTCACGCTTTCAAGCTCTCACATTGACTCAAACGGAAACACTGTCGCCGACACTGGTACGCTTGAGCAGGCGTTGGCGTTAAAGAGCTACGGCAAGGTTTACATAATGCTTGGCATCAACGAGATTGGCTCAACAGATTCCTCTCGCCAGTCGTTCTATACCAGCATGAGCAATATAATTACGCTTGTAAGAAAAACTCAGCCAAATGCAGTTATCTATTTATTTTCTCTGACTGCCGTTTCACAGTCATGTTCGGAGAGCAGCGCAAGCTTTAACCGCGACAATATTGTCGCTTTTAACACTGTCATAAAACAGCTTTGCAAGGATAAAAAGACCTACTATTTGAATGTTTTTGACTTGCTTTGTAACAGCAATGGTTTTCTGCCTGCAAGCGCGGGTTCGTCGGACGGGATACATCTCCTGTCCTCCGAATATGTGAAAATCAAGACTTACTTACTTTCACATACTGTATAAAAATAAATCCCGTTCGGTTTTCCGAACGGGATTTATTTTTGCCTTAACTAAATATAGTTATTTTATTTTTTTGGATCGGAAAGAAGCTCCTTGAAGGAGGTTGCAAGACCTGCAAGTCCCTGAATGTCTGATGGAATTATAATCTTTGTTGCCGTTCCATTTGCGGCGGCGGCAAACGCTTCAAGAGCTTTGATTTTTATAACCGCCTCGGAAGGAGCGCTCTCGTTGATTCGGCGAATACCCTCTGCCGTTGCTGTCTGGACTGACAAAATGGCCTCTGCCTCACCCTCTGCTCGGAGGATTTGCGTCTGCTTTGCAGCGTCGGCGCGAAGAATTGCGGCTTCCTTTTCACCCTCTGCCGAAAGAACTGCAGCGGCTTTTTCGCCCTCTGCACGGAGAATAGCTTCGCGGCGCTGGCGCTCTGCCTTCATCTGCTTTTCCATCGCGTCCTGAATTTCGCGTGGGGGCAGTATGTTCTTTAGCTCGACGCGGTTTACCTTGATGCCCCATGGGTCTGTTGCCTGATCGAGGATAACACGCATTTTGGTGTTGATAACGTCGCGGCTTGTCAGCGTCTGGTCAAGCTCCAAATCACCGATTATGTTACGAAGAGTGGTTGCGGAGAGGTTTTCGATTGCGTTTATGGGGTTCTCAACGCCGTATGCATAGAGCTTAGGGTCGGTTATCTCAAAATAAAGGACAGTATCAATCTGCATTGTTACGTTATCCTTTGTTATTACAGGTTGTGGGGGGAAGTCGTATACCTGTTCTTTAAGAGATACTTTTTTTGATATTGCCTCAATAAAAGGAATTTTGAAATGAAGACCAACACCCCATGTGGCGCTGTATGCACCTAAACGCTCAATAACATAAGCCTGAGCCTGAGGCACAACGCGGATGTTTCTGATAAGAATTATCAGAGCTAATAATATGAGCAGACCGGGAACAACATATTCCATAATTACCTCCACTTTCTGCCGTATCAGGCATACGGCTGCCGCAATGCAAAGAGCTTATTATACTTTTATATTCTCTGCCATTTCGGTTATTGGCAGCGGATTCACAATTAGCTTTGCCCCCTCGATGGCTTTTACAATAACAAGTGCGCCGGTTTCTATCGGACTGCCGGATTCGCTTCTTGCAATCCATATTCTCGTTCCGACGGAAACCTCCCCGGTTCTTTCAATGTTGTCGATACGTTCGGTAACCGTCACGGTTGAACCGATAACCTTGTCCGCATTGGTAGGCTGAATTTTTCTGTTGACATATTTTCTTGCCAACGGTCTTGTGAAAAACAAGCAAGCAACAGAAACAACAATAAAAATCACGACTTGAAGCCAAATTGGAGCGTCTAAAAACGCAGCTGCCAGCGCAAAAATAGCTCCGGCGGCAAACCAAATTGACGCAAGCCCGGCTGTTGCGCCCTCTACGACGAAAAATACAACAATTAAAACTGCCCATACAACTATCATGGTATCCACAGATTCTTCCTCCTTAACAATCGGTTTCAGATCTCGAACAATGATTGCCGACGTTGCTTAAACACATATTACATCAAATTAGATAAAATAACAATGGAATTGTTATTTTTTGGACTGGTATTTATTATGCTTTTTCTCTTAATGCGATATCCTCGCGCTTTGGGCCTGTGGAAACTATGTTAATCGGCACGTTAATATGTGCTTCGATGAAGTCCACAAAGTTTTTGAGCTGTTCCGGCAATGCTTTATAATCAGTCAGTCCGCGAAGATCGCATTTCCAGCCGGGTAAGGTTTCATATACCGGCTTTGCGCGGTTAAGCTTTGTAGTAACAGGGAATTCTGTTGTAACTTCGTCTCCGAGGTCATAACCGACGCAAACCTTAATTTCGTCCATATAGCCAAGAACATCGACAGCTGTTAAAACCGCCTCTGTCGCACCCTGCATACGGCAGCCGTAAGCCGTAGCCACTGCGTCAAACCAGCCGACTCTGCGAGGTCTGCCGGTAGTTGCGCCGTATTCCCCATTATCTCCGCCCAGACGACGCAGGGTTTCTGCCTCGTCATCGAACATTTCCGTAACGAAAGCACCTTCGCCGACAGCACTTGAATAGGCCTTAGTAACTGCGATAACGCTTTTAATCTCTGTTGGGGGCACACCTGCGCCGATAGTACCGTAACCTGCAAGTGTGTTGGAGGAGGTTACAAAGGGATAAATGCCGAAATCAGTGTCTTTTAGCGTTCCAAGCTGGCCTTCGAGCAATAGTTCTTTTCCCTGTTTGAGAGCATCATGCACAAGCGCTGCAGCGTTTCCGACAAACGGAGCAATAAGCTTGCGCTGCTCGACCATTTCGGCGTATAGCTGCTGAACATCGAGTAGCGGTTTGTGATAAAGATGCTCAAGCAGAGTGTTTTTTATTGTGCAGACATTCTCCAGACGGCTTTTTAGAAGCTCATCGTCAAACAGTTCGTTGACTTGAAAACCGATTTTTGCATATTTGTCGGAATAAAAGGGTGCGATTCCCGCTTTTGTCGAACCGAAAGCTTTTCCCGCAAGACGCTCTTCTTCATATGCATCAAAAAGCATATGGTAAGGCATTACTACCTGAGTGCGCTCGGAAACAACAATTTTCGGTTCGGGAACGCCGCGCTGCCTAAGTGCGTTTATTTCATCGGTAAAAACACGGATGTTAAGCGCAACACCATTGCCGATTATATTCGTAATATGCGGAAAAAAGACCCCTGACGGAAGAGAATGGAGAGCAAATTTTCCGTATTCGTTGATGATGGTATGTCCGGCATTAGCGCCGCCCTGAAAGCGAATAACCATGTCGGATTTTTCGGCAAGCATATCCGTTATTTTGCCTTTTCCTTCATCGCCCCAGTTAGCACCAACAATCGCCTTAACCATGAATGTCACCTCGTTGAATTGAATTATGTTATATTCATTATTTTCGTACTTTTTTATTGTATATTATATCTCATACATTTGCAAGGCGAAAATTAGGGCTTTACTTTCACAATTTAGTGTTATAGAATGTGAATGCGCTAATGCGCAGTTCTACTTGCATCCATTATTTCAATTCGGGAAACTTGCTTTCCGCAAAATATATTAGGTGGTGTTTTTATGAATAAACAGGCGAAAAAACCCCGCAATGAAGAGATGTACCGAGCTATTCTTACACTTAAGACTGTTGAAGAGTGCGAGAGTTTTTTTGATGACCTTTGCACGATAACCGAGCTTCAGGCCATGGAGCAGAGATATCAGGTTGCGTCCTTGCTTAACAAGGGCTGCATCTACAACGAAATTCTTGACCAGACCGGCGCGAGCAGTGCTACTATCAGCCGCGTCAATCGCAGCCTTCAATATGGGCAGGATGGCTACGCAATTGTATTCAAGCGTCTTGCCGACCAGGACGAGTCAAAATAAGAGCTCTAACCATACTTAATAGCTCTATTTTACAAAACGACCATTTGTTCATGATGGTCGTTTTGAAACTTGTTGTACAGCAATTTATAGAAAGGGATGAAATGCTATGAGCGCATACGGCCCTCTTGCACCGGTATATGACAAATTCACAAGCGACATTCGCTACGAGGATTTTGCCGACTTTTACGAAAGTGTTTTCAAGACCAGAGACAAAGACGTTAAGACCTTGCTCGATGTGGGCTGCGGAACAGGAACTCTCACGGCACTGATGGCGCAGCGCGGCTATGAGCTTGTGGCTGCGGATTCCTCCTCGGATATGCTTTGTATAGCTCAGGAAAAGTTTTCTGCTCTAGGTAATGTCATCCCTCCCCTGTTTCTATGCCAGTCGATGACAGAGCTTGACCTTTACGGAACGGTTGACGCCGCTGTATCCTGTTTGGATGCCGTCAATTACCTTGAGCCCTCCGATTTGCCGGAGCTGTTTCGTCTTCTGCATCTCTTCATTGAGCCGGGCGGGATATTAATTTTTGACATCAATTCACCCGAGCGTCTGCGCTCTCTCGACGGCTATACTTCTGTTGATGAGGACGAGAATAGCCTTTGCCTCTGGCGGGCAGACTTTGACGAGGACGAAAAAGCTCTATATTACGGAATGGACATTTTTACCCGCAGAGGACGGTTTTGGCAGCGTTCCTTCGAGGAGCACATCGAATACTGCCACGATCCTTCGAAGCTTATCGAATTATTGCTTACTACTGGCTTCTCAAACACGGAATTACGTACTGATGGCCCTCAAAATGAGCTTGGCAGAATCTTTATTATCGCGGAAAACACACCGCACTGAGGTAAGAATATAATGGACGAAATCATACGTGCCGTTACAAGTGACGGTTTTGTAAAAATATCGGCAATCAGCGGACGCGATTTGGTTGAACGCTCGCGTCAAATCCACAAGCTTAGCCCTGTGGCAACTGCCGCGCTGGGACGAGCGCTTTGCGCGACCTCCATGCTTGGTGATTTACTCAAAGAAGACGACGCAACGGTTACCCTTCGCATCAACGGCGGCGGCCCTATAGGCACAGTTATGGCTGTTTCGGACAGCGAGGGCAATGTTCGCGGTTATGTTCAAAACCCACACCTTGAGCTTCCGCTAAAAGAAAACGGCAAGCTTGATGTTGGCAGTGCAGTCGGAACAAACGGCACGCTGACAATCAGCCGTGATTTGGGACTTAAAGAGCCGTATATCGGATCAACAGCTCTTGTCAGCGGCGAAATTGCCGAGGACTTGACTTATTATTTTGTAGAAAGCGAACAGGTCGGCGCGGCGTGCGGACTTGGCGTTCTGGTTAACACTGATTTGTCGGTCATTTGCGCGGGAGGCTTTATTGTTGCGCTTCTCCCCGGCGCACCCGATAAGCTCATTAAACAAATCGAGCGCAATATTGCCGAAATGGGTCAGGTTACTAATGTCCTGCAAAATGGAACTGTCGACGAACTGGTCAACAAGGTGCTTTTTGGCTTGGAGCCCGAAATTCTTTCGCGCACCGCTGTTGAATATCGCTACTATTGCAGCCATGAGCGCATAACCCGCGCTCTTGAAAGCATTGGCAAGGAAGCTCTTGAGGAGCTTGTCGAAAGCGGACAAAACGCCGAAATTTGCTGTCAATTTTGCAGCGAGGTTTATACTTTTACACCTGACGAAATTCGATTAATTTTGTCAAGAGCGGAATAATCCTCCTTAACGAAAATCGACCTCAAAAAAATGGGAAAATGAACTTGACAATTGACTAATTATTTAGTATACTGGCAAAGCGCTTGAGATTTTGCAATTGGGAGCATAGCTCAGCTGGAAGAGCACTTGCCTTACAAGCAAGGGGTCACAGGTTCGAGCCCTGTTGTTCCCACCAGTGCGTAAAGCGCATAATGTCCCGAGAAATCGGGAATGTATGGCCCAGTAGTTCAGTTGGTTAGAACGCCAGCCTGTCACGCTGGAGGTCGACGGTTCGAGCCCGTTCTGGGTCGCCAAGGGATGCAACCGTGTCCCTTATGCCTCTGTAGCTCAGTTGGTAGAGCAGAGGACTGAAAATCCTCGTGTCGTTGGTTCGATTCCGACCGGAGGCACCAACCCCATCGGATGATTATTCATCCGATGGGGCAATCAAAAAATTCGCATTATGCGGGCGTAGCTCATTTGGCAGAGCGCCACCTTGCCAAGGTGGAGGTAGCGAGTTCGAATCTCGTCGCCCGCTCCAAAATTTTCTGCGATAATTTTGGAGACATTTAATTTGATGGTTTGGAACTCAATGTCCCAAATTGCTACGCACCGGGGCCCCTGACCCCAAATTCCTTTCGTTACTATGCTCAAACAAAACCTGTAGTTTTGTTTGAAAAGGAGCGACTGAGCGTACGGCAGAAGAGCGTTGCCGCAAGGCGGCGATCTGTAGCCAGTAGCTCGGGCAGCGACGTGGCGCCATAGCCAAGTGGTAAGGCAGTGGACTGCAAATCCGCGATTCCCCGGTCCGAATCCGGGTGGCGCCTCCAAAAAGAGCCTAAAGCATAGATAATGCTTTAGGCTCTTTTATTTGCTTTCATAAGACACTTTGAACTGAAGTTACGAATCTTTCGACGCCTTGTTCAATCTCGCGCATCAATTCCGATTGATTATCGAAATTCGGTGATGATGTCAGCGTACATTCAATAATTGCATCCAAATTATTATCGTCATGAAACACCGTGAAATCATCTAAAATGATATTGTTAACAAAGGGTTCTATTCTCTTTGATATTTCCCGATTTCGTGCGGATAGCCATACTTCAAATTCTCCCTTGTCGTGCTGATAGACTACAGCAATCTTAAGCCCTTTATCCTTTAAGAAGTTAGTACTTAATGAAAAATAGGACATATCCATATAGCCCTGGTAGATCCCGCCAACATCGTACTTCGTATAATTTCTGATGAAGTCAGCTCGCAATTTTCCAACAAACTCAAGTATTCCTTTATATGCGAACTGAATTTCTTTGCGCTGTCAACAGGAAGTATAATCACATATAAGTTGATTCAAAGACTTCATAATTACCCTCCACAAATATTTCTGCTATTTTCTAATCATACCATTACCCTATCTGAAATGCAACGAGACTCATAATTCTCACTCTTTTTCAATTGGACTTGCATTTTCCATACTGTTTGAGTATAATATCACTATAAATTTTATGGAGGTATGCAAGGTGTATACTATTACTAAAGATTCACTTCTTATGGAAGTTTTGGAAAATGCCCCTCAAACTGCTCCTTTTTTCAACGCAATCGGAATGCATTGCCTGACCTGCTCTCTCGCTTACGATGAAACCATTGAGCAGGCTTGTGCCGCACATGGTTTCGATGTTGACGATTTCGTCTTTCAGGTCAACAATTTCCTTGAGCAGCAAGAAGCCCAGCGGGGCTAATATCCAAAGCCAAATATATGCCGTTTCAATCATTTCGCAGCTCTCACGGCGGAAAAGCGCTATTTTCTGCGCTTAACGCAATTAGCGCAGAAAAGTATTGGAACGGTATATTTCTATTTAGGAGGAACTATTTTGGCATCAATTAAGCTCTCGGATAGACTTTTGGCAATCGCGCAGCTCGTCCCCACTTCCGGCGGAGTTGCGGATGTGGGTACCGACCACGGGTATATCCCTGTTTGGCTTGTTCAAAACGGACATAACGGCAAGCTGTTTGCGACGGATATAAACATAGCTCCGCTTGAGCACGCAAAGCAAACGGCGACTGAGTACGGACTGGATGACAAAATTGAGTTTCAGCTTTGCGATGGTCTTGCTGCGCTTAATGGTACAGACCTCAGTACCGTCATAATCGCAGGCATGGGCGGCGAAAGCATCGCCGAAATCCTTTCTGGCGCGCCTTGGGTGAAGGAGCAAAACACACTCCTCATTCTTCAGCCGATGTCAAAATCCTCGCTTCTGCGTAAATGGCTGTTTGAAAACGGCTTCAGGGTTTTATCCGAGCAGCTTGTCGATGACGGCAAGGTTTATGAAATTCTGACCGCGCAAGCCGGTGAGGACGAGCCTTACTCCCCTGCCGAACTTCAAACCGGTCACAAAAGGCTCATTTCATCCGACCCGCTTTTTGCAAAACAGCTTACGCTTCTAGTGAAAAAATTCGAAAGAGCGGTTTTTGGTCTATCCTCCTCTGTAAAACCAGAGGATCACGCACGTTCAGCCTGCGCAATCGAAACATTTTCCTCGCTGTTGGAAATGAAAAACGGAGATTTGTCCAACGAAGTCAAAGGAGGTTCTGATGTCAAAGCTTAAGGAAATTGTCAGTTATTTTGAGGCACTCGTTCCGCCGGAAATGAAAATGGATTTTGACAATGTAGGCCTGCTTGTCGGAACAAACGACGCCGAGGTTACAAAAGCGCTTGTCGCTCTCGATATTACAGACGCTGTAATTGACGAGGCTCTTTGCGTAAAAGCGCAGCTAATTTTATCGCACCACCCGATGTTTTTTGAGCTCAAACAAGTCAATGACAGCACAATAACGGGAAGAAAAATTGTGAAAATGCTTAAAAACGGCATTTCGGGTTTTTGTCAGCACACAAATCTTGACTGCGTTTCCGGCGGTGTCAACGACGCGCTTGCGGATAAGCTTGGCGTTGCCGTCGAGGGCTTCTTGGATGGACCGCTTTTTACAAAAGACGGGCTGGAATACGGCATGGGACGATTTGGTTTTCTTCCCTCTGCCGTTGATTTTGAGGACTATCTTTGCGATGTGAAATTCGTTCTCAACAGTACGGGGCTTCGCTATCACAACGCAGGCAAGCCGGTCAGCAAGGTTGCTCTCTGCGGCGGTACAGGCGGGAATTTTGTTGAAGCCGCTTTAATGCTTGGCTGCGACACTCTTGTTACGGCTGATGTGAAATACCATCAGTTTCTGGAGGCAAAGGAGCTAAGTCTTAACCTTATCGACGCCGACCATTTTTGCACCGAAAATGTGGTCGTTCCCGTACTTGCAGAGATGCTGAAAAAGGGCTTTCCGGAGCTTGAGGTTGTAATTTCAAAATTTCACTCACAAACTGCCAAGTTTTATTAATAAAAAACCTTCTTTCTTAGCTAATTAGAAAGAAGGTCTTTTATTATTGCCGGCGCGTCATGTATATGCCTTGTCGCATTTTATTACGCAATAGTGGTTTGGAAGGAGCCTTAATACTTCTTCTGAAATCTCTTTTTTTAAATCATCGTCGCATTTATCACAGCCGTAGCCCACTACAATATCAAAGATAAGGTTTGTATGTGTTTCTCCGGGAATGTAACGAAAATCGTGTATGGCAAGTGTTTCGTCTATGTCTTTTAAAATGCCTACTACGATTGTTTTTAGGCGCTTTAGCTCCTCGTCGTTGGTGTCAATCGGGTCATAATGTATAACCGCCTCACACCCAATTTTTTCCTCAAGCTCATTCTCGAGATCGTCTATAACGGAGTGCGCCGCAAAAGCCTCGATTGTGGAGGGCAATTCTGCGTGCAAAGAGATTATTCGCCTTCCGGGGCCATAGTCATGAACAACAAGGTCATGCATGCCGACAACCACCCCGTTTGACATTACAATTTTCTCAATATCGGCAACAAGCTCATCTGAGGGAGGCGTACCTAAAAGTGGTGCCAGAGTGTCCTTCGCCGACATTATTCCGGAATACAAAATGAAAAGCGAAACGAGCAGTCCAGCGTAGCTGTCCAGCGAAACTGATGTATAGTGAGTTATAAGCAGCGATATTAGAACAGCTCCGGTTGCAATAACGTCGTTTCGGCTGTCTTGCATAACTGCATTCATGGTGGCGGATTCAAAAACCACCGCGAGCTTCCTGTTATACAGTGCCATGTAAAGCTTAACTATCATTGAAACTACGAGTACAACTACGGTTGTTATGCTGAATTCGATTGTATTCGGAGTTATAATTCCGGCGATTGAGCTTTTTCCCAGCTCAAAACCCACCAATATTATGACTATTGAAACGATAAAGCCCGAAATATATTCAAATCGCCCATGTCCGAAGGGATGCTGAGGGTCAGGCTTTTTTCCAGAAAGCTTAAACCCTACGATTGTTACCACAGAGGAAGCCGCATCGGAAAGGTTGTTGAAAGCGTCTGCTATGATGGCAACAGAGCCGGACAAAAGAGCCACTGTCAGCTTTCCGGCAAAGAGCAAAAGGTTAAACATTATACCAACGGAACCACTTAACATGCCGAACTTTCTTCGTAATTCGGCCGAATATGGGCCGCTGTTTTTTGATTGCAGTTTTCTGATAATATAGAACATAACTACCTCGCTTATGATTTGCGCCTTAACTAATGATAAATACTATTTCATTACTCGGCGTTTCATGGTTTTTATCATTGCCTTTTCCTCCGCGCTCGTTTTTAGTGATTCGCAGATTTTTGACAGTGATTTGTTGTATGTGAAGTCGTCAAGCTTATTTTCTTTTAAAAACTCCAGCGTTAGCTCCGAATAGTTTACATAACACATCGATACTGTCCACGCTACAGCCATTTTTACATAATAGTCTTCATGCTTGACGTTGTTAAGCAACTGGAACACTTTCGGTAAATACTCATCATCTATGTAATATGCGAGCATCATTACAACCGCAAAACGAATTTCATAGGGCTTGTCTGAGTTTACATAATCAATAAGGAATTTCCAAACGCGTTCCTTTTGGGTTTTAGTTATTTTTAGGCCGCCGCAAAAGCTGTCGCACAGTGCCCAATTCGTTATTTTGGGGATATACCTGCGGGCCTCGGCGAGAACGGTTTCAATGTCCTCCTTGAGCAGCCCTATAACAGCGCCCTGAAGCAGGGTCTCCTCATGGTAGGCATCCTGATTTTGCTCGAAGTATTCGCGCCAATCGTCCTTAAAAAGCTCTTTGGCAAGCTTTCGCATATCTGGTGCA
>JAGPMA010000068.1 GCA_018053145.1 Oscillospiraceae bacterium
GCAATATATTCCTACGTTGTACTGCTCGTGTTTCTTCATACTTTCCTCCTCTAGAAGAAACAACAAGCCGTTCTTGAATGAATCACCATTATTTTACAAGAAAATATGGCAATTATCAAGGGAGGCTTGTTGCTGTTTTCATTATTTGTCAGATTCCGATAGTTTCCGGAGTACAATCTTTTTCAACGCATCATCCAGGCTTATGTATCCGCCAAAAATACTTTTGATATGAATCTTTGTATTCTGAACAAAGATTTCGCGCTCAATTATTTCGGTATTTTTTATTACTGCTTGTTGCTTGTTATTCTGATGTTCCGGTAGATGGGATTCCTCCATTTTGAACACCTCTCATGCGGTTAAAGTGACGATAGTTAATCATGTTTACGAACTCCTGCTTATCAGATGTAATTTTGATTGTTTTTTCAAATGTTAGGGCTGCGGAACCAACTTTTTTCATTGCGTCAAATTCTGTACAGTTTTCGATAAGCGGCAGTGCAACACCTCTGCTTTTGCGGAAGATTCGGAACCCTGCGGGATAGAGCCGAATTCTGGCACCCTTAACTACTGCTTTTGTCGTGTTAATCTGTTTAATATCCCGAATATTCGAAAGGCCGACGGAAATCGTATTTGTCAATTCCATATCGCCAAGATAGGCTGTAAGATAGGCTCCGGGGTTGTCAATTTTACGTAGCGATTTGATCTTGGTATATCCGTTTCCCCATATTAGTGCCAACTCATCATTGGGTATATATGGGGCCTTATTCTCAAAGATTGCCAGCATATGAACATGCCATGCGCCCCGGCCTTGTGGTTCCATTGCAACTATGTACTCATAGTGTGGCAACTCGTGCTTTTCGCAATAATATTTCAGCCTCATATTGAACTTCCGGAAATCTTCGTAGAGACGATTTGTGTCGGTCATATTCTCACGGTATGTTAACGTGATCCACCGACAGCACCGATAATCGGTCACATTTGTATTGATAATATCCCGGAGCCGTGCCAACGATTTTCTGACTGTAGTCAAGTTGTCCGCGCGAGTTTTGGCGGAACCGGCAAACTCTATGTACTCCCCGGTTGAGAGGCAGATATAATGCTCTGCATCAACTTTTTGAATGTGCGCGGTCGCCTCAAGTTTCATAGACCGAATCTCAATAACGTTGCCCATTGTTTTAACCTGCACCATGTCTCCGGGCTTTGGCCTGACATTTGTAACTATTTCTATCCCAATTGGGCACCACCTGCCCTTTCTGATTCTGTATTCCAATAATGAACTCAATTAGCAGCCCTGCGGGCTGCACGCGGCGGCTCCTGCCTACGGCCCGCCGCCGCGCTCATTCCCCCATACGGTTATCTCGATATTGCGTGTAGAATTGCTCTGTCCAGCTTTTCCGTATCACGGACAATCGGCACTTGAATAGAATACAATTCGGTTCCATGAACGAGCATATGACCCATACCGACACCTTTAACGGGCTTCATTTCGCTGCGGTCAAAGCCAAACATAGCCGCGCTTTCTTTGGTAATAATTCCCATTGCAACAACAGCCGAAAAATTGTCGCGGGCTTTGGAGAAATATTCTGCATCCGCCCTCTGCTGGCTAATTAAAACATGCACATTGTAAGAACGCCCAAGCATCAGCAGTGTTGATAGCTTCTGTTTTGCATCCTCCGCCTCCTTTTTATCGAGCATAGTCAAGAAACTGGCCCACTCATCAAAGCAGAGAAAAAGCGAGGAACGGGAATCGTCTTTGCCTTGCTGACGGGCTTCAAATGCTTGATAAAACTCATTTAAACCCGTCGCGCAATTTGTGAATCCGAAGTATCTGCGATTATCCGCCATGAATCCACGGAAATCGTCGTTTTTGAAGTCGCACAACCATATTTTTGCATCCGGTAAATACAAGCCAATACGTGCCATTACTATCTTGAGGCCAAATGTCTTCCCACTGCCCGTGGGGCCCACAAGCAGCATATGTGCTGCTTGTGTAAGCCACCAATTTATGTAGTGTCGGATGTTGTAGTTATGGAGCATGTCTGCATCGTAGAAAAGTGGCAACTTGTCCATAACTATCAAAAGTCGGTGTCATAAGGGTAGACGGTTGTGTTTTCAACTGGATTCTCGGGAGGCCCTATGCGGACTCTAATCAGCCATTCTCCGCTACGATCCTGTAACTCATATGGCGTAATTGTGTTATGGGGTTCTCCTGTTGCTCTCTGCTTTGCCATCACTTTTTTTCGGCATTCTCCCGACAGAATTTTGAGTAACCGTTCGCACTCATCTTCGTCTGCGTTAACGTTGGCGTTTTTTGAAATGTTGCAAGTAAAAATGTACTCTTTCATGGGATTGGGATAGACTTCTACATTCGGTAAGTTTCCGGTATGCAGTTCGTCGTGACGTGCTTTGGCTACTTCGAATAAAGTGTCGTAAACGTATTCTGTCGCATTTTGCAGCTCTGTTTTTCGAGCAATCTCTTGTCTTGCATTAAGCCTCATTTTTTTCTGTTGGTGTTCATCATAAATCCACCACACCAAAAAACCAGCTATCAACAGTAATGGCAGCAACCAGTTAAGTAACAAGCCAAGAAGTATAATGAGAATTATTACGCCCGAAATGGCAGCTATAGCGCGTATGCTATCCTCACGAAGCCATATAATGACTTGCTTCCTGTGTGTTGGGTATTTGACCGCCAGAAATGCGATTATGCAGAGCTGCGCTAAAATCAGCAGCATAATAATGACACCAGAATTTATTTCAGTGTTCATAAAATTGTCTCCTTTTGTGTCTCGGGGCGGCACAAGGCCGCCCCCTGTGTTCGTCTCTTATTTTGCAGCTTCTTTGCTATCAAGCAGAATGATCTTCTTTGCTGTCGCCGTAAAGCGTATAGGCTCTTGGCGGATTTGATACATCTTCGCCGCAAAATCCTCAAACTTGCAGTAGATATATCTGCCCTCAGTGGTTGCTAGTGCAATCATTTCATCGGTAAGGTGGGGGGAAGTATCCGCACCCTCAATTTTCACTGAAAGAGTGGTCAGACGGTTGCCCTGCAAAGCGATGTCGTAACGGTACCCAATAATCTCTTCGCTCGGCTTGTCGTTCATATAATTTCGATACGGTGCCTTACCGACAAGAACCGCGAAATCCATGCCGCCGTTAATCGCTGCCAAAACAAGCAGCAGTTTGCTAATGTCCATTGCTATGTCCTTCTTTCTTAAGATGTAGAGGTTTTTGTCCTCGCAACACTACAATGACATATTCTTAGGCATGGATTTCCCAGCGATGGGAATCTTGTCCCAAACGTGAAATTATCTGTTCATCGACATGATATATTCATATAACTGTCTTAAAAGTTCTGCGCCGTAAAGGGAAAGTTCTTTTAAATCAAGGAAATCTCTGTCGCTAACATTTCCGAATAATATGTAATCCGGGCTAACATTAAACGACTTCTTTAAATTAATAAGAACTTTAGTCGGAATCTCTTGATCATCATTTTCCATCCGTGATAAACTTGATTTACTTGTATCAAGATTCATTGCCATACCTTCAATTGTTAGTCTCCGCTTCTCGCGTAAATTTCTGAGTCTCTTGCCGGGGGTATCAAGTTCTTTCCTTGATGTGACTATTTTGGTATTATTATCCATTACAGACATCTCCTTCGTAATTTTTTGAAGATGTCTGTTAATAGAAACACGCTGTTGGGATACGTCTTGAAATAACCCGAGGCAATATAAAAATTAATGGTCTATATTTAGACATTATTATGCAAATTGAACAAACGCAAGTTGACGGCAAAAAAGGGACTTCAAAAGAAGTCCATTTAATCATCTAATGAAATACCCGATATGAAATCAAGGGTGAAACACATTATGCGTTTCACCCTTGCCATAATTATTCGTATGTCCCGTTGTCAATGGATTTGGGTCGTATTTTCGGCAGCTCCCGCCGCCGAAAATCTCCACCCCGCAGTTGCGCCCGTTGACAAGGCGGGTGCCTTATTGAAAAGTAGTCCCGCAAAGTTAACAACACTTCTGAGCTTGAAAACGGGCCGTCTTTTTTCAAAGACAGTTCTTGTGAGTATGCACTGGTCGTTAGTTAATTGCTGAGTTTTTCGGTTCTATACACGACTGAGGATATCAGGGAAAAAGGAGTCACAAACTTTTTCAGAGTATATGACCTACTCTGACACTTTGGCTGAGCCGAAAGTGCCGTGGGCTCTCTCCGGTGGGAATACGGCATCTGCGGATGCCTGACGGCCTGTCGTCTAGCCTGTCAGCCCCAATTCTGACGGAGCAATATAAGCGAATTATTGCAATTATTATGTCCAATAGGAAAGATAATACCAGTTCTCGGTTATCTGTTTTAAAGAATATGAATTTGACTTATATGGCTCTTCATTTCCTTTGCAATAGACAATTCCAGTAAATGAACCGTCAAAAGCTGATCGTTTAATAAAATTTATAGAGTCGGTCGAATTATAAACAATCTCCTGATAATTTAACTTTTTTAAGATAAAGTTGAAATCGTCACTGTCATATTTTGCAACATTATCTTTATCGATAATTATTTTATCGACCTGATTTTTTTGCAAAAATTCTACCACCTCCACAAAAGTTTCTTTGTGAGCTGAAAATTCATTTATGGTCGCTTTTTCACTCGGCAAATAAAATAGACTAAAATACAAAATGAGGCCCATTATTGCAATAATTAATAATGTAATTACAATGATCCATCGTTTCTTCATAACCTCCTCCTTCACTCAATATTCAGGACCTGGACCAGGCTGCGGAGCAGGAATATAGCCACTTGGGCCCCAAACACTGTAATAGTAATTTATACCCATATCAACAAATGCTCTATCGCCAGGCGCGTCCCCATAGCTGGTAAAAATCCATTTCCAATCTTTTGGTGCGCTTTTATTTGTCTGTTGTGCTATTCCAGCGCCAACATACAATACAATGTTTGGGAATAACGCACTTTTTCCTAAATAACCGTACGCAAAGTTTCCAGGCATATCTCCTCTATAGACTTTTCCGGCATATGCAACAAAGTAACAATAATCGGGGCGTGCAAACATTGAGTTTTCTTTTAAATCTACTTCAGCCCCATAATCGACATGCGCTCTAAACCAAGATAGATTTCCAGCATGCTCAGCAAATTTCTCTGTTCGGTCTGCTACAAATTGATGCAAATTAGATGTTACATCAGGGATATAAAAATCACTTAGACTTTGAGTGGAAAGCACTCTATACCCGCCAGCATTTTGTTGCCTTAATAAACTGGCTTTTTGGGCGATAGCATTTCTTTGAACATCGGTTGACGCATTTGCATATTCAATTTTGTATTGTATCAGCTTCAAATCAGCCTGCGTATCACCTTCATCCATATAAATATTGCCATTATAAATTCCGACATGTCCACTTGGATCTGTATACATAACCGGGTTGTTCTTGCAATAAATGTATAGATTAAGACTTAAAGGGTCTATTGCTTTTCCAGGATATGTATCTTCACTCAAGAAACGGCCTGTTGTTGGATCATAGTATCTTGCCCGTAAGTAGTAGTTATTCGTCTCTAAATCTAGGTATTCTCCACAATAGCGGAACGGGTTGTCGTAATATGTAACCTGCGCCGCCTGCCAGCTGTAGCCCGCACTAGCCTTTGATGTCTCGGTCAGCTCGTTGCCGTATGGGTCGTAGTCGTAGTCCTCGAGCACGTAGCCGTGCTCTTCCGTCAGCGCCGTGATGTCACCGTGTCCGTTGAAGAAATACGAATACGTTTGGCCATTTTTTTCTCGCATAAGCAGCCGCATGCCCCAGACGTTTTTCGCCGTTACCTTGCCTGTGCCGTCGGTTTCGAGCACGATATTTCCGCTCTCGCAGATGTAACGTGTCATTTCGTCTGCGGAAGCCTTACTGTTGCGCAGCCCTTCGGCGTCGTAGGTGTATTCGCAGGTATCGCCGTAGGTGTTTACCGCACTCATAAGCTGGTTGTAACCGTTGTAGGTGTAGCTCGACTCATCGCTTGCGCTGCCGCCGTTCTGTGTCGTCACGTCCTCGCGGTGCAGAAGATTCCCGCACGCGTCGTACTCAAAGGCTCTGAGTTCCGTCATCTTCGTTTGTCTTGAGCGTCAGCCGGTTCGCGTTTTCGTAATACAATTTAACGCTTCACGGGCATTATATAACGTCCGTGAAGCGTTTTCAAGTGAATGGAAAAGCCCTCGTAGAGAGGTGTTGTAAACATAGCGCAACCGTATCCGTGCCTATACATGCACGTACTATAGAAACAATCTGCCTATTTCGTCAATTAAACTTTCCAGATTCAAACCGTATTCATTTGGTTCGTCATCTTCGTTTAGCCCACTGATAACAAGTTCGTTCCCAATTATTGCTCTGAGCTGATTATAAAACTCTACTGAATAATTTTGACTATCTGGATTTTCAATTATAGTAATTAAACCAGGACTATGTTTTTGTAGGCACTTTTTCAGCAAGTCCATTTGTTGTTTGTTTAATTTAATCATAGTTATCCTCCACGTATCCCCGCTCTATTTGTAGCCCATGTTGTAATTACTTTGCCAATTTTATTTAAGACTACAGTAGAATTTTTTCCAGTGTACATTATTTTTCCTCCAGATTGGTTCACTACCAGTAATGGATTCTTTACAGTATCTAAAATAGCAGAAGGTGCAACTCCTAATCCACCATCCCTGCCAATTGCTTGATTTATGCCATGTCGAGTATATCCTGTAATTTTCCCGCCAATCTCTTGAGCGCACGTATTATGTACCAGCACCTGCAAGCCTGACACAAAGTACGTATGCCAGTCCTCAACCTCGAAGTTGTAGACCTTGACAGGCTCCTCGAGCTTTTCTACGAAGATTTTATCAACGCTAGCAGGCTTTCCGCTGTAAAGGCTTAGTTTGTCTCCGACTTTAAGCTCACCTGCGGCAATCCAGCCTTCCCCTTCCACCCAGAACGGATGAGTCGGGGTCGTTTTTATTTCCTCTTTCCCGACAAACACATGAACTAAAACATTGGTTTCATGGACGAACACATTCTTGACTTGTTTTAGTCCCTTTTCTCCGGTTTCGGGATTTTCAGAATATACCTTGTCGCCAACCTTTATATCCTGTATTTGCTTGTAGCCATCTCTCGTTGAAACCAGAGTGCCGCTCACAAAACATACGCCTTCAGCCGCTTTTGTCGCATTCGCAACATTCTTCGTCGCATTTGCAATTTGTACGGCCTTGACCGTTGCGCTGGCAGCAGCTCCGACGCCTCCCCACATATACCCGTCGATTGCGCCTTCTTTCGCGCCCTTGAGTGCCGCGTTCCCTGCACCGTTCCAACTTCCCGTTTGCAATCGACTGGAAACTGCCGCCGCTCCTGCGCTTATCGCCGCGCTCGTCACTACACTTGCCGCGACTATTTGAACCGCCGCTATCAGTGCCGGAGCAGCCGCTCCGCCCGTCGCAACCGTTATCGCTACCGCTGCCGCGATGCCTACTGTGCCTATAGCTATCTTCGCCCATGTCGGGAGCTTGATATGTCCGCTAGGGTCGGTGTTATTTACCGGGTCGCCCTGACAATATGCATACAAATTCAGGCTCATCGGGTCGGTCGGAACACCGTCATAGGTGTCCTCGCTTATGAACCGCTGTACGTCCGGCGAATAGTACCGCGCACGGAGATAATAAAACCCTGTTTCGGCATCATAATACTCTCCGGATTATCCTGTCCTAGAGACGAAGAGCCCCAACAAAACGGTAATATATTGTAATATCAATGTTTTTCACGCCATCAATGATCTGCGCCTCGCCAACTGTTATCTTTTCTACAAGCTCGCCA
>JAGPMA010000033.1 GCA_018053145.1 Oscillospiraceae bacterium
AAGATACAGCTCGGCACAACTGAAAGCTCGACTGGCGGCTTGTTTCCTGCTATTTCTGCAACTACGTTGAGCGCCTGCGCAGAAGCCATATGAGCAAGCTGGATACTTCCCTCAAGCACAGCACCAATGGCATAAATGTCTTTTTCACTCGTTTCAAAGTGCTCATCGACCACAATTCCACGCTGCATTTTAACATTGAGTCCGTCACCGAAAAGCCCTTCAACATTTGGCTTTCTGCCAATTGATACGAGAACACCCTGAGCTGAAAGCTCCTGACTTCCGCTTTTTCCCGTAAAATGACAGCACAAAGCTCCATCGCTTCCGGAAATCCGTTCTACTGTGCAGCCGGTGTGAATTGTTACACCGCGCTTTTTAAGTATCATTGAGAGGTTTTGTGAAAGCTCGCGGTCAAGTGTGGGCAATATTCGGTCTGTTGCTTCAATAATCGTAACGTTACAGCCAAGGTCGTTGAAAAAAGACGCAAATTCAAGTCCGATTACGCCGCCGCCGATAATAATAAGGCTTTTATAATCTATCGCCTGACCCTCTAACAGCTCGTTACTTGTAATAACGCCCGACAGGTTAAGCCCCTCAATCGGAGGACGAGCAGGTATAGCGCCAGTAGCGATGAGTATTTTTGCTGTTTGTAGCTGTGTCATTTCGCCCTCGTCATATACCTCCACCTCTGCTGAGGAAAGTATTTTCGCCTTTCCGTGAAAAAGGTCAATTTTGTTTGCCTTCAGCAGAGCTTCAATATTTCCCCTAATGTCGCTTACTATCTCATCTTTTCGATGATATATGGCCTGCATATCATAGCTAAGCTTTTCAGCAAAAATGCCTATACCTTCGCTGCTTTTCATTTCTCTGAACATATTGGAGGAATGCAGCAGTGTTTTTGTTGGAATACAGCCGCGATTCAGGCAAGTTCCTCCTGCATTGAAGGCTTCTGTAATTGCGACTTTCATTCCCTGCTGTGCTGCCGAAATCGCGGCAGTGTAGCCTCCCGGTCCGGCACCGATTACTATTAAATCATATTTTTCGGACATATCACATTCTCCTATTTAAGACTTCCTGCTGTCTGCGCGATAGCCCTTACTGTTCTGATGGCTTCCAGCGCAGACGAGGATTTCGTGCCGCTTCAACCTCATCGGGCCGGCGAATCGGTGTTGTAAGGGGAAGGCTGTGCATCCTCTCTGGATTTTTCATTGCCTCATCATAGACCGCAAGGAAAATGTCGGCCGCTTCGTCAAGCGTTTCCTTGCCTTCGGTTTCGGTTGGTTCCGCCATAAGAGCCTCATGAACTATCAGCGGAAAATACATTGTTGGGGGATGAATCCCCTTATCCAATAGCGCCTTTGCAATATCAAGAGCGCTCACGCCGCTGAGCTTTGCTTCGCTCTCAAGCGTCATAACGAACTCATGCATACAAAGGCCTTCAAAAGCCATCGCGTATTTTTCGGACAGGCGTTTTTTAAAATAGTTAGCAGATAAAACCGCATGCTTAGCAGCATCGGGGATGCCTTCTTTGCCAAGAGTTAGGACATAGGCCAGCGCTCGGACTGCCACCAAAAAGTTGCCGTAGAAGGCTTTGACCTTGCCTATACTGTCGGGGCAAGCCGCATCAAGGTGATATTCGTTATCGGCAACGGCTGTTTGCGGAGAAGGTAAAAACGGCGCCAGAAACGCCTTGCAGCCGACAGCCCCGCTGCCGGGACCTCCGCCTCCGTGAGGTGTGGAGAAGGTTTTGTGAAGGTTGAGATGCACACAGTCAAAGCCCATATCCCCGGGACGTACAACTCCCATAATGGCGTTAAGGTTTGCGCCGTCGTAATAAACAAGCCCACCGGCATTGTGAACTATTTCGGTGATTTCAAGGATGTTTTTGTCAAAAATTCCAAGCGTGTTGGGATTGGTGAGCATGAGGCCGGCGGTGTCGTCGCCCACTGCCTGCCGCAGCTTTTCGATATCTACACAGCCATCCTCGCCAGAGGGAATGCTGACAACAGTCATACCGCACATGGCGGCGGTTGCTGGATTTGTGCCATGGGCGCTGTCCGGAACGATTACCTTTGTGCGGGTCTTTCCCTCTCCGCGTTTTTCATGGTATTTCTTTATAAGGAGCATTCCTGTGAATTCGCCGTGTGCGCCGGCGGCTGGCTGAAGAGTCATTGCATCCATGCCGGTTATTTCGCATAAAAGCTTTTCCGCTAAGGCAAGCACCTCAATACAGCCCTGTGCCGTTGATTCCGGTTGAAGTGGGTGTATATCCGAAAAACCACTTAGTGACGCGATTTTCTCATTTATTCTTGGGTTGTACTTCATTGTGCAGCTGCCAAGGGGGTAAAACCCGTCATTGACTCCATAAGCCCGTTTTTCCAGCTCCGAATAGTGACGGCTTACATCATTTTCGGAAAGCTGGGGCAAGCTTGCCGCCTTTTCTCGTGTAAGGTTTGCGGAAAGCTTTACAACGGGGACATCACATTCCGGGAGATAGCAGGAGCTTCTGCCCTGTGTGCTTTTTTCAAAAAGCAATTTCATCTGCTGACCACCTCCCGCAAAACTTCTGCAAGCGTATCAATTTCGGCTTTAGGGTTTAGCTCGGTTGCACACCATAGGATGCCCCCGTCCGCCAAGGGTAAGCCACCCAAAATGCCCTTTTTCTCGAGGGCAGACATGAGCCTTTCGGTGTCAACAGGGCACTCGGTTACAAATTCGTGGAAAAACTCGCCTGTGTAACGAAGCTTGAAGCCTTTAATTCTTGAGATTTCCGAGGCCATGTAATGCGCCTTTGAAAGGCATTGTACGGCTGCGCTTTTCATGCCCTCCGGACCCATTGCGGCCATATATACGGCGGCGGTAGTAGCGCAAAGCGCCTGATTTGAGCAGATGTTGCTGCTTGCCTTTTCGCGGCGAATATGCTGCTCTCTGGCTTGAAGCGTCAGCACAAAAGCACGATTGCCCTCGGCATCGGCGGTTTCGCCGACAATACGCCCAGGGAGCTTGCGCATCATTGCGCTTGTGGTCGCCATAAAACCGAGATATGGCCCGCCAAACGATAGCGGCATACCCAAGGGCTGACCTTCGCCGACGGCGATATCTGCCCCGTGTTCCGCAGGTGTTTTCAAAAGAGCCGCCGCAATGGGATTAACGCCCATGATATACTTGGCTCCAGCTTCGTGTGCCAGATGTCCAATTGATGCGGCATCTTCAATAAGCCCATGGTAGTTTGGCTGAGACAGATAAACACAGGCCACAGTTTCATCCAGCAGGTCATGAAGGGCATCAGCATCAGTCAAGCCGTCTTTTTCGGGAATTATGAGTATTTCCGAATTCGCCGCCCAGCAATAGGTTTTAATTACCCTTATAACATCAGGATGGGCTGCTGCGCTTACTAGTGTTTTTGTACGCTTGCGCTCACGGCACATTGCGGTGGCTTCCGCCGCCGCTGTTGCCCCGTCATAAACCGATGCGTTGGAAACATCCATTCCGGTAAGCTCACAAATCATTGTCTGATATTCAAAAATCGATTGTAAAATTCCCTGTGAAATTTCCGCTTGATAGGGAGTGTATGCGGTTACAAAGGTTTCCTTTGAGGTAACGGAGCTGACAATTGCAGGGATAAAGTGACGATACGCTCCGGCACCGCGAAAAATTGTCGGGAACACTTTGTTTTTTGCCGCCATGCCCTCCATTGTCCGCAACACTTCAAGCTCGCTCATTCCGTGAGGAAGATTGAGTCTGTTTTTTTGGAGGAGCTTTGAAGGCACTGCGGTATATAGCTCGTCTAGGGATTTTATTTCTATGGCGTCAAGCATTTGCTTTTTTTGTTCGTCCGTAATGGAGAGATAGTGCCCCATGCCTAGTCCTCCTTCGCGCAAACCGCCTCATACTCTTCCGCTGTCAGTAAATCATCATTATCGGAGCTGATTTCCACCTTAATAAGCCATGCCTCGTAAGGGTCATCGTTAATCATTCCGGGTGAGTCCAGCAATTCTTCATTCACTTCCGTAACTGTACCGTTAATCGGCGAAAGAACATCAGAGACTGCCTTTACGCTTTCAACATCGCCTAAGGGCTCATCTGTTACTAGCTCATCTCCGACGAGTGGAAGGTTTACAAACACAAGCTTGCCGAGCTTTTGCTGAGCAAAATCAGTAAGGCCGATTTTAGCTGTATTGTTGTCAATGAGTTCTACCCACTCGTGGGTTCTGGAGTATTTCAGGTTTTTAGGTGTATTCATGGTTTCTTCTCCTTTATATTTTTATAATTACTATGATTTTTTGTAGAAAGGAAGCGGTATAATTTCCGCTTCTAACCGCCTTCCGCGTACATCCACGGAAACAGCAGTGCCAAGCGCACTGTGAGTTTTTTCGACCAGAGCCATGGCGTAGGCACCATTTAAAAACGGAAGGAAGGTTCCGGAGCTTGTATCTCCGATTTTATCTTCTCCATAGAAAACGGAGCAGTGCTCGCGTATAATGCCGCGGCCTGTGACTTTTAGCCCAACACGGGTGATTTTCGGCTCGCCTTTTGCTAAAAGTGCGGTTTTCCCGATGAAATCATCTTTCTGCAGCTTAACGCCAAAGTCAAGTCCTGTTTCCAAGGGGCTTATTTTGTCGTCCATTTCGTGACCGTAAAGCGGCATGGCAGCCTCCAAACGAAGCGTGTCGCGCGCACCAAGCCCGCAGGGTAGAAGGCCTTCGTCTTTGCCGGCCTCCAGCAGCGCGTCCCACAGCTTTTGCGCATCTTCGGCGGCGCAATAGAGTTCATATCCGAACTCTCCTGTATATCCGGTTTGGGAAACCAAGCAGTCTATACCTGCTACTTTGCAGTTTTCAGTGAAGGTGTAATACTTTTCCGGAATATTGTATTCGTCGGTAAGTTTTACAAGAACGGTTTTAGCTTTGGGACCTTGAAGAGCAATCTGCGCAAAGGCGTCGGATACATCCTCCAGAGTGACCTGCCCGAAAATGTGTTCCTTCATCCACGACACATCTTTTTCGCGGTTTGAAGCGTTTACTACTACCAAGTATTTGTCTTGATTCATGCGGTAAATCAGCAAGTCGTCAATAACTCCGCCTTCGGGATTGCACATGGGGCTGTAGCGCACTCTCCCATCGGTCATACTGGTGAAATCATTGGTAAAAAGGTAATTAATGTTTTTCAGCGCGTCGTTTCCGCTTATTATTACCTCGCCCATATGAGACACATCAAAAATTCCGACCCTTGTGCGTACAGCCATGTGCTCCTCGATTATGTCGGTATACTGCACTGGCATCATGTATCCCGCAAAGGGAACCATTTTAGCGCCTAATTCTACGTGGCAGTCAAATAGCGGCGTCTTCTTTTCCATATTCACTCTCGCTTTCAAAAAATCGGAGACGCACCTAATACAAGGTGCGTCTCCGTTGTGTTACCTGAAAGATTCTTCCCCAAAAGGGAATTGCTTCTTCGGTGCCAATTAAATGGCTTTTCGAAGTTTCGTCCAGACCCGGTCCTTTTGCCTGAGAGCTTGTTGCTGTTTCTCCTTCGGCGTCAAACCAGTCAAATATTGACCGCTTTGATCTCTCCCGAGTCCTTCATCCGACTGATATTCTATTGATTTAAGTGTACCACTTGCCATAAATGTTGTCAATAAAAATGGCGCTAGCTAACAAATTGGCATCGCGGCTTCAACAAAAATAAGCCCGTTTTATGAAAATCGAAGCAATAATAATTGATTAACTCTGGCAGCATCATTTGCCGACATTATGATTATACGGGCTTGTGTTAGTATCCCACTGCCCGATAATGACATGAAAAATCCTCGCTTAAAAAAACGAGGATTTTTCGGTGACATTCGTGCGCAGGGATTTGCTGGGTTTGCAATTTTGAAGAGGAAAGGAGAAAAAGATTCTATTCTTTTACACCACCGAGGGCAACGCCCGCAACGATGTATTTAGAAAGAATGAAATACATTACGAACATGGGTAGGATTGTTATAGCAAGCCCGACAAAAACGATACCGTAGTCCGTTTTAAAGGATTCCGCTGTCAGCATTTGGACAAACATTGTCAGCGTTTTTTTGTTGCTTGAATTGATAATAAGGGAGGGCATAAACAGGTTGTTCCAGCTTGCTACAAACTGGAAAATTGCCTGCGTTGCAATTGCAGGCTTCATCATGGGAATTACAATTGCGTTGAAGGAATAGAATTCGCCGCTGCCATCGATGCGGGCGGCTTCAATAATTTCAAGCGGTAGCGAACCGCGCAGATATTGCCGCATGAAAAACACGACCGCGGGCGAAGTAATAGCGGGAATAATCAGTGGCCAATAGGTATCAATGAGGTTGAGCTGAATCATAAACCTGTAAAAACCGATAGCAAACACCTGAGTAGGCACCATCATGACAGCCAGAATGAAGCCCCACGCGAAGTTCTTGAGCTTGAAGGTGTATACATGGATGCCATATGCGGTCAGCGCAGAAAAATAGACCGACAACAGAGTCGCGGGAAGCGCCACAGTGAAGGAGTTGAGCATCGATTGAAGCACGGTGACTCCAAGACCGACCTGCTTTGAGGCGAAGTTTGCAAGGTTATCCTTTAACTGAGAACCGAACATGAACGATATGCCAGCCTTGATTTCATTGGAGCCGCGGGTTGCATTGACAAACATCAAATAAAACGGAAGCAAGCTAAGCAGGCATAGGAAAACTAAAACACATGCACGAATAATCTTGTTCCTGTTACCTGCCTTGTGACCGATTTCCGGTGAGTTGAAAGATTTATTCATTGCGCACCACCTTTGCCGGAAGTCGCCGTTGCATTTTTTATGCGTCTTGTTTTCTTTGCAAGCTTGTAATCATCGGAATCACGGAATACCCGGAAGAATACGAGACTGATTATCAGTGTAATAATAAACAAAAGCACAGAAACCGCCGAGGCTCTGCCGGTATCGCTGGAATGCAAACGCATTATATACATCGCAACAGTCGTTGAGGTGTCGTCCGGAAGACCCATTAGACCGCCGCCTGTTCCGGTGTTGAAGAGTGCCGGAATATCATATAGCTGCAAACCGCCGATAACACTTGTTATAAAAACATACAGCAGTACAGGTTTTAAAAGCGGAAGCGTCACTCGGAAAAATTTGTTGAAACCGTTTGCCCCGTCGATGTCTGCAGCCTCATAGAGGGACGGGTTTATGCCAAGCATACCGGCTATCAAAAGAAGCGTCGAGTTGCCATACCACATCCAAAACAAAATGAAGGAAAGCGTGAGCGATGTGCCCCATTTGCTGGTCATAATGTCGGCATCGGATGCAATCCAGCCCCAATCCTTGAGCGTGGATATTATCGGGCCAAACTTGCTTAGCAAGGCATAAAACAGAAGGGATATGGATGCGGCGGTAATGATGTTGGGCATATAAACCATTACCTTATATAGACCGCCGCCTTTCATCCTGACCCGGCTGTCAGTCAGCCAGGCCGCTATCAGCAGCGCAAGAAGGATCTGCGGCAGGAAGTTGAAGGCCCATATCCTAAGTGTATTTCCAAGGTATTTGACGAAATATGCTTTTTCGTCACCAACACCCAGAATATTCAAGTAATTATTTAGCCCTGCCCAAGTAATGGTCGTTTTCAGGTTTCTGGTTATGTACTCAAAAAAGCTATAATAAAAAGTACTCAGCAGAGGCCAAAGAGAGAAAACAATATACACGATGAAAAACGGTAATATGAAATAGTATCCGTACTTACCGTAATTGGTCGATTTTAGTTTTTTGGGGGTTTTGCCTTTCACGGTCATACCTCCTTTTTAAGGATAGCTCCCTCCCGCCATGCGGGAGGGAGCACTAGGCTCGCTAATGAATATCCGCTAGGTCAAGCTATTAGCTAACCTTTAGATAGGGGAACATGTCATGTACAGAGCTCTTGAAGTTGCTGACAGCAGTGTCAAGAGCGGTGGAACCGTTGGCATAGGAGGTGACAGCTGCGGGGAACATAACTTCGCTTATCTTGAGGTCTTCGCCCTTGGCAAGCGTTCCGTTGATTCCTTCGCACTTATCCTTGAAGAAGCCAATGATGTTCTGGTCGTTGAAGCACTTGAAGGTGCTGGTTCCGCCGGTGCCGTTCTTCTCTATGGTTGAGATTGCGCTCTTGTTGTTGACATAGTCGCCGTTTGCGCCGTTGATAGCCACCAAGGAATCAGCATCGCAGGTTGTATAGTACAGAATTTTTCTTGCAAATTCTGTGTCAGCACAGCCGGTGGTTGCAGCAAGACCTGTGCCGCCCCAGTAGAAGGCCTGTGGTCCCTGAATGAGGATGTCGTTGCCGTTCCAGGTGTCGGTTAGGCACCAGTATGTATACCACGGGCAGCCGGAGAAGCAGATGGCAGCTTCTGTACTAACACCGTCGCCATCCTTGAGGGAGGCCCACTCAGTGCTCCAAATGTTGGTGGTAAAGGTGGAGTCATCAGCGTAAAGCTGTTTAGCTACGTCCATGTACTGAAGCATAGCGTCGTCTACTTGGATTACATCACTGTCGTCATACCATGCGGTCTGACGTGCGCCGTTTGCAAAGACGTATTTAAGATCGTCATAGCCGGGGAGGAATTTAACCTTACCGCCGGAAGCGTCCTTGACCTGCTTGGAAACTGCTATAACCTTATCCCAAGTGTCGAGCATGGACTGGAGCTTAGCGGGATCCGTAGTTCCGAGGTATTTTTCCGCAAGGTCTGCGCGGAGGTTAAGGCATCCGGGAGTAGCCTGCCAAAACAGAGCCTTTGTTGTGCCGCTAGCAGCATCGGAGCCGAGCTGAACATTGTAGGAATACATGTTGGCCATATCGGCGTCGGTGATGCCGACATCCTTAACACTCATAAGAAAATCAGATTGGACATATTTCTGTACAAAGCCGACTTCCAGAAGCATTACATCGGGATAAAGTTCGTTGCTGGGATCAGCAAGAATCTGGTCAATCTTATCCTGATAGTAGTCGGAACCGCCGGCGTTGACAAAGACTATACGCTTCATCTCATCCGCACTCAGATAGTTTGGAAGCACCTTCTCAAGGATTGTTGCATAGTCGGTGTTCCAGCCCCAGATAACAAACGCGTCCTTCGATGAAGGATCACCTGTAACGGTGTTTTCGGGAATTGTGGGCGAAGCGGTGGGGGTTGCTTCAGCCTCTGCGCTTGGAGTGGGTTCTTCAGAAGCTGCGGGTTTGGCTGTTCCGCAAGCTGCCAACAAGCAAACCAGCATAACAACCGCAAGAGATAGTGCGAGCCACTTTTTCATAATTTATCCTCCTAATATTATTTATTGTAACCTTCACGGTTAATCACTTTATAATGGGAGCCACGCTTTTTCCTTCCCATATATCACCGCCAACGACAGTAATGCGAGCCAAGGTTGTTTTTGGATGTTCAACCATTTCAATAAGCTGGAGGGCAGCCGTTTTACCCATAGTTCTTGTCTTCTGATGCATTGTTGCAAGCGGAGGGTCGAGCACCTGCGACATATGGATGCCATCGTAGCCGGTAACGGAAATGTCCTCGGGAATGCGCAGACCGCGCTGCCTAATCTCGCTTATTCCACCAAGTGCCGAAAAATCGTCGGGAAACATAATGCAGGTTGGTGGGTCGGGAAGATCCAGAAGTTCGCCGGTGATACGCGCACAGGTCGCGGGGTCATGGAATATTCCTTCGCGGACATATGTGTCGGGAAGATTGAGGTTGTTGCCCTCGGCTGCTCTGTAAAAGCCAACCAGACGGGCTTCGACAACACTGGAAGGTGCGCCGTGAATAAAAGCGATTTTTCTGTGTCCCTTGCCATATACATATTGGAAAAGGTCTGTTATACCCTGAAGGTTATCTGACAGAACAGCCATTTTTCCGTTAAACGAGTAATCGAAAGATACTATCGGCAAGTTGCTATTGACAAGCTCCAGAACCTGCGGGTTAGAAAAATTTGCGCAGACTATTGCGACCCCATCTACATTACGGTAAATGCAATGCTCCAGATAGCTCATGGAGGCGTTATTGGTGTTAATAAATGTTATGTCAAAGCCTTTCGTTTCTGCCTCGTTTTTAAAGCCTTCCAGAACCGCCGAGAAGTACTCGTGTGTAAGTCCGCTGTCCGCTTCATCTTTGAACAAAACGCCAAGATTAAACGTGCGGTTAGTCTTGAGTGCGCGTGCGGCGGCGTTGGGTCGATATTTCATCTGCTCCGATATCTGAAGAATCCGTTCTCTGGTAGCTTCGCTAACATCGGACGCTCCGTTTAACGCTTTGCTGACAGTAGCGGTTGAAACTCCACATATTGCTGAAATGTCTTTAATTGATACCATAAATTGCTCCCATTAAAGCCGTTATTTACCGTCGCTTTGAAGTACTTAATCGATTTCGTAACTTAAGCATACGACTGACTTTCCTTGTTTGCAAGTGCTTTTTGTAATATTCACCAAATTCTAACGCTCGGCTAAAATCTGTTTATGAATTTTGTATATTTTGCTTATATTTCTCAATAATGTTCTGTATGACGGTGAAAAGCGCTATAATATCCTGATAATTGCTTGTAAAAAGTTGGAGTATTATATAATCTTAAGTTGTTTGTTCTAGATATTTTGAATTCCCTCTAAATTTTTATCTTGCAATTCGTAGACATATCCGATACTTTTATACTATGAAAGCAATATAATGCTTAATCGTTTTCGAAATAGAAATCTTTAAAGGCCGGTGCTTTATGAAATACGGATACTTCGACGACCAGAGGCGTGAATATGTCATTACGGGTCCCAAAACTCCACTCCCTTGGATAAACTATCTCGGGAGTCGTGACTTCTTTTCTCTTATCTCCAACACCGGAGGAGGATATAGCTTCTATAAAGACGCAAAGCTTCTGAGGCTAACGCGCTACCGCTATAACGATAGTCCCCTTGACGGCAACGGGCATTACTACTATATTAAAGATGGAGATGCTGTCTGGAATCCCGGTTGGCAGCCGACTCAAACTGAGCTTGACAGCTATGAATGTCGTCACGGTCTGGGCTACAGCATTTTTGAGAGCAGAAAAAACGATATTACATCTCGGCAAGAGGTTTTTGTTCCGCTGGATTCGCCCTGCGAACTGACAAGACTGACGCTGTGCAATACAGGAAAAGCCAAAAAGTCGTTGGAAATATTCAGCTTGGTTGAATTTTGCCTCTGGAACGCTCAGGATGACATGACAAATTTTCAGCGCAACTTTTCGCTTGGCGAAACCGAGGTTGAGGGCAGCGCCATATATCACAAAACCGAATATCGCGAACGCCGTAACCACTTTGCGGTCTTTTCGGTCAACGCTCCGCTTGCGGGCTTCGATACGGACCGTGAGGCCTTTTGCGGTGCTTACCGCGGCTTTAGCAATCCCCAAACAGTATTTGAGGGAGAAAGCCAATCCTCCATCGCTCACGGCTGGGCGCCTGTTGGCAGCCACCATTTACACATTGAGCTAGAGCCCGGAGAGAGCCGCAGTTTCATTTTTATCTTAGGCTATTGCGAGAATTTGGACAGCGAAAAGTTCGTAGCTCCTAATGTTATCAACAAAGCTCCGGCGCAGAAGCTTATTAATAAATTCCATACGGATGCTCAATTTGACGAGGCGTTTTTAGCACTGGGAGAGTACTGGACGAAGCTTCTGTCAAAGTTTGCACTTAAAAGCGATGATGAACGTCTGGACAGAGTGGTAAACATCTGGAATCAGTATCAGTGCATGGTCACCTTCAACATGAGCCGCAGCGCAAGCTATTTTGAAAGCGGGCTGGGACGTGGCATGGGCTTTAGAGACTCCTGTCAAGACCTTTTGGGCTTTGTGCATCTTTTGCCGGAACGTGCTTGCGAGCGTATTCTGGATATTGCGGCAACCCAATTTCCTGATGGCAGTGCCTATCATCAGTACCAGCCGCTCACGAAAAAGGGAAATCTGGATGTAGGCAGCGGCTTCAACGACGACCCATTATGGCTTATAGCTTGCACCTGTGCATATCTGCGCGAAACCGGCGACTTCTCGATTCTAGAAGAGCCCTGCGCATTTGACTGTGATGAAACAAATAAAGCGCCGCTTATGGAGCATTTACGCCGCAGTTTTAACTATACCGCAACTCACAAAGGCCCCCACGGACTGCCGCTAATCGGCAGAGCCGACTGGAACGATTGTTTGAATTTGAACTGCTTTTCCAAGGAACCCGGCGAGAGCTTTCAAACTTCAGGTCCATCAGAGGGACCGGTGGCCGAAAGCGTCTTCATAGCAGGACTATTTGTTAAATCGGGATACGAATATGCGGATATCTGCCGTCATCAAGGGCTTGAGGAGGAAGCGGCGGCGGCCCTCGGTGAGGTATCCGCCATGGAAGAAACAGTTTTGGACTCGGGCTGGGACGGTGAGTGGTTTCTAAGAGCCTTTGATGCGTTTTCAAAACCTGTTGGAAGCAAGGTCTGCAACGAGGGACAGATATTTATCGAGCCTCAGGGCATGTGCGTAATGGCCGGAATCGGTACCAAAAACGGCTATGCGGAAAAAGCACTCCAAAATGTTCAGACAAGGCTTGATTCAAAGTACGGTATTGTTTTATTACAGCCGGCATATACTTCTTATCATCCGGAGCTGGGCGAAATAAGCTCTTATCCGCCCGGATATAAGGAAAACGCCGGAATCTTTTGCCACAACAACCCGTGGGTAAGCTGCGCCGAAACTGTTCTTGGACACGGCGACAGGGCGATGGAGATATTCCGAAAAACCTGCCCTGTGTATCTTGAGGACGAGGGCGAGGTTCGTCGAACAGAGCCCTATGTCTATTGCCAGATGGTTGCAGGCAAGGACGCTCCGTCCTTCGGCGAGGGTAAAAACAGTTGGCTTACCGGAACAGCCGCATGGACTTTTACAAATATCAGCCAGTATATTCTGGGCATAATGCCCACACTGGAAGGTCTGAAAATTGACCCCTGTATTCCAACGGACATGAAAGCCTTTTCGGTGACTCGCGTTTACCGCGGGGCTAGCTATCACATAATTGTTGATAACAGCGCCGGTGTTCAAAAGGGCGTTTCTTCAGTGGACGTGGACGGAACGCTGCTGCAAGGCAATATATTACCAGTAGCGCCTGCGGGAAAAACGATTGAGGTATGCGTAAAGCTGGGCTGAGAGTGCTTGCTTTTCCGCACTTTAAACTTAATTGTGATGCGCTTGCGCTTCATTAAAGCCTATCTTTGCTTTACATATATTTTTACAAGCAAAGTCTTGCTTACGTATTATTCTATGCGAACTAGGGGTTACTTAATCGTTTAACTTTCGCAAATTTCTGACGGGGGATAGCCGTTTTATCTTATCCAGCGCCCGGCTCGTTTTGTGCGCGTATATGAAAAATGAATGGGGGAAGCCAAACTATGGCAACAGTTACTCTAAAAAACATGAAGAAAATCTACCCCAACACCGAAGGCAGTAAAAGGAAAAGCAAAAAAAGTGAGCCCGAAGAAAAAAAGCACAATCTCCAGATTACTGACGAGGGCATCGTCGCTGTTCAGGAATTCAATTTGGAGATTGCCGACAAGGAATTTGTGGTTTTAGTTGGTCCATCAGGCTGCGGAAAATCCACGACTTTGCGAATGATTGCCGGCCTTGAGGACATTTCAGCCGGCGAGCTCTACATAGACGGGAAGCTTATGAACGAAGTTGCGCCAAAAGACCGTGATATTGCCATGGTTTTTCAAAACTACGCCCTTTATCCCCACATGACCGTATACGGTAATATGGCGTTTTCTCTCAAAATGCACAAAACGCCAAAGGATGAGATTGACAGCAAGGTTAGACAGGCGGCCGAAATTTTGGATATCACCGATTATTTAGACAGAAAACCGAAGGCTCTTTCCGGGGGGCAAAGGCAGCGTGTTGCTATCGGGCGTGCCATCGTACGTGACCCGAAGGTCTTTTTAATGGATGAACCGCTTTCCAACCTCGACGCAAAGCTCAGAAATCAGATGCGCACTGAGCTTATACAGCTTAGAAAACGTATAAACACAACCTTTGTCTATGTTACACACGACCAGACCGAGGCTATGACGCTTGGCGACCGTATTGTAATTATGAAGGACGGAGTCATTCAGCAAATCGGAACTCCTCAGGAGGTCTTCCACAATCCCGCGAACATATTTGTGGCCGGCTTTATCGGGGTCCCTCAGATGAACTTTTATGATGCGAAGCTCGTTATTCAAGATGGAAAATACGCTGTACGGCTTGAAAATGCGCTTGTTGAACTCTCTGAAGAGAAACAGAAAAATCTCGAAGCGCATGCTGTGAAGCCACAGGCAATCACTTTGGGCATCCGTCCGGAGCACATCATGCTGGCGGGCGACAGTCCGCAAATGATTCACGGAATAGTTGATGTGTCCGAAATGATGGGAAGTACAATGAATCTCCACTTGAAAAGCTGCGGGAGAGACACTATAATTATCGTACAGACAATGGACCTTTACGGAACAAATAATGTTGACTTTTCCGCAGGTCAATCGATTGCCTTTACCTTCGGCGGAAATGTTGCTCACGTGTTTAGCAAGGATACTAATCGAAACCTCGAGTTTTGACAAAGAAGCGAGTCCTGCGACTGTCCGGCGCAGGACTCGCTCCAATATTTACCGCATCAAGGAGGAATGAAAAAATGAATCCTCGACAGGCAGGAAATGGCCTTCTGCGTTTTTTGGAGATATTTGCGGATCTATGCATCGTCAGCGTTTACTGGCTTGTATGCTGCATTCCGATGGTGACCATCAGCGCTGCCTCTGCCGCTCTTTACAGCACAGTCACACGGGTTATTCGCGATGAAAAAGGTACCTTGACGCGAACTTTTTTTACAGAGTTTCGTCAAAGCGTTAAGACGGGAATTCTCCTTTCGTTGGTTTTTGTGGGTGGATGTGCGCTCATTTGCGTATATGTTTTTTTAGGAAACAGTATTGAATTTAAAGCGGAATACTTACTAATCTACTGGGTAGTGGTTTTCATATTGGCGGTAATTTTGACCGGAACCTTCATTTATGTATTTCAGCTTCAAGCTAACTTCCGTCAAAAAACATGGGCGCTTATAAGAACAGGCTTTGTTTTGAGTGTGGGGTACCCTGTTAAAACTCTTGGACTTATCTGCATGCTTGCGCTTACCGCTCTTATTATATTAAAGCTTCCAATGCTGATACTGCTGTTGCCTGGGACTTATGTGTTTCTTGCCTCAATTATACTGGAACCTATTATTGAAAAACACACCGCCAAGGGAGAGAAATTACCCGAGACTCAGAAAGATTGTGGTAGTTCGGATGAAAACAGCTGAAATCATTTCGGGCCAAATAGGAGAAAAACCTGTCTATTTTTGTAGGAATATTACAGCACGGAAAATGCCCAAACTAAAAATAAGCAAGTGGGGTTAAGTGCGATTAGGCCTATATCTTACTTCTTGTAAAATTCGCTAAACAATAGTATACTGAGTGTTATAAACGCGCTATAGAAAAACCGCAAACAAATCTCGAAGGGTGCGGTTATTTTTTAACGACCGCAGAAGTTTAGCTCATACGATTGACGGGCGCTGTGAAAGCCCAATACTAAAAACACTAAATTCCTTTTGGGAGGTCTTTGACCAATGACAGAGCTTCTACATAGTCTACCTCAAATACTGACCTGCTTTTTAATTTGCGGAGTCAAAATAATCGAAATGTCGGTTCAGTCCATACGGGTTATAATGCAGGTTAAGGGGCAAAGGCTGGGATCAACACTTTTGGCCTTTCTTGAATGTGTGATTTGGGGTCTTGTGACCTCTGCCGTAATAACAACACTTGCATCAAACATGTATTGGCTGTTTGCATATTGTGTGGGGTTTGCTGCAGGTATTTATTTCGGGTCAATCTTGGAAAGCAAGCTTGCGCTTGGCGAGACAAATTTGCAGCTTATGGTTGATGAAGACGACGGAAATAAAATAATCGAGTATCTGATTAATAACGGCAGAGGGTTTACCGCGTTCGAAGGTTTTGGTTTTGAGGGGAAAAAGTTCAAAATAAACACTGTCATACCCCGCAAAGCAGAAAAGAAAATAGTTAAGGATATTCACAATATTTCGCCGCATGTTTTTGTGGTAAGCTCAGGCGTCGGAGCTTACTTCGGTGGATTTGGAGTGCGTGGCAACAGAAAATAGCAAGTGGGATTATACTGATTTGTACTTAAATTATGCAAAGAAAAGCAGCACATTTCAACCGTTAACGGATTGAAATGTGCTGCTTTTTTGTTTTTGTTGCGAGGTATTTTAACATTTGTTTCATCTAAAGGCGACAAAAACCTTCATGAGGTTTTTACCAAGGCAGGTAAAACGATAATTCGGCAGAGAATTAATTCCCTGCGTAAGAAAGCAAGGCTTTAAAGCAATTTAGGTTTCACTAGAAAAACTATCTTTGACTCATATCATACGGGATGCCTTCGGCTTTTGGTGCGCTTGATTTTTTGGATGTAAAGGCCAAAACAATCATCGTTGCAACATAAGGAAGCATCTTGTAAATAGTCTGGTTTATATTCAAGTCATCCAAGAAGGGGATTAGTGCAACCGAGTAGGCTAAGGTGCGCAGAAACGCAAAAAACAATGCCGCAAACAATATTTTTATTGGGTTCCATTGACCAAATATCATAACTGCCAACGCCAGGAAGCCGAAGCCTGCAACACCTGTGTGACCGTTGATATTTCCGTCCATAATGCCGACAGAGTAGAAGAATCCTCCGATGCCGGCAAGAATTCCGGAAATAGCTACACCGGCATGACGCATATGATATACGTTGATACCAACGGAATCAGCTGCATGGGGGTGCTCTCCGCAAGCGCGAAGCCGCAGGCCGAATTTTGTTTTGTAAAATACGATTGCGGAAATGACAAGGAACAGGAATCCAATGTATACAGTGAGATAGGTGTTCTGGAAAAACAATTTTCCAAGTACCGGAATACTTCCAAGACCGGGAACTTCTTTAATATAGAAATTCATATCCGTTGTAATGCCGTCGCTGTTAAACTTCATTTTTGAAAACAAAAGAATAACAGCGGGTACAAGCATGTTGAGCGAGGTGCCTGTGATGGTCTGGTCTGCGTTTAAATTGACAGTTGCGAAGGATAGCAGCTGAGAAAAAACACAACCTGCGGCTGCGGCAACGAGCATCCCCAGAAGCAATACGGTCTGCGCATTCATGGAGCTTCCTTGAACTAAGTAGACAAAAAAGCAGCCAAAAAACGCGCCGAACAACATGATGCCTTCAAGGGCTATGTTGATAATACCGCTTCGTTCAGAAAACATACCTCCGAGGGCCACCAAAAGAAGCGGGATAGTAACCGGGAGTGTATTTTGAATCAAATAATACAGCGTATCCATTGTTTACATATCCTCCTTTTCTGTGGCACTCAAGGGTTGGTCCGCATTTTTCCCTGTACTTACATTTTCTGTTTTTCTCTTTTTTAGCACCTCGGCAACAACCGTTTTCATAAACAAGGCAAACGCCGAAAAATAAATAATAACGGCAATAACAATATCTATGATTTCCGGCTTGTATCCGAATAAGCTGGCAAGTGTGCCACCGCGCTGTATATATGAGACAAATATTGAGGAAAAGACGATGCCAAGCGGGTTACTGTTTGCAAGCAGAGCAACTGCTATTCCGTTAAATCCATTGGCTGCAATAACATTGATAGGCTCATATGTCATACTGCTTCCGGGAATAGTAGACGGCGCTAAAATGGCAAAAGCCCCGCCTAATCCCGCCATAGCCCCCGCGATTGCCATGGTAAGGATAATGTTGCGCTTACCGTTCATCCCAGCATAAGTGCTGGCATTCTTGTTAAAGCCGGTCGCTTTTAGTTCGTAGCCAAAAGTTGTTTTATTAAGTACGATAAATAAAATTATGGCAAAAGCGACTGCGATGAAGATTGATAAATTAACATTTGAGTTTTGCACGCCAAGTGAGGTTATCTGGGCCGTTGACGGAAGGTAATCGGTTCTGGTCTTTGATGATATATACATCGTTGCATTTCCTTGAATGAGCATATCAACTAGGTACATGCCGATATAGTTAAACATGATGGAGGTGATTACCTCATTGACATTAAGTATCGCTTTCAAAATACCCGGTATCAAGCCCCATAGCAAGCCACCAATCATTCCGGCAAACACACAGACAATCCAATGGATGCCAGCGGGAAGATCCCACATGAATCCTGCGTAAAGGGCAAAAAACATTCCCATCGTATATTGGCCAGATGCACCGATGTTGAACATACCCATCTTAAATGCAAAACCAACAGCCAGTCCCGTCATCAATATTGGTGTTGCAAAATAGAATACATCTCCCAAACGAGATGCGCCGCCAACTAACACCATAGCAATACCCGAAAGCGAGTTGGCGGGACTGGCTATTAGCATAATAATATACCCAATAATAAGACCTATAAAAATAGCAAGCAATGCAGCAGTAAACGACGAATAGCCCTTGCTTTTCGTCAATTTAGCAATTCTATTTTTAACCTGCATTTTCAATCTCCTTTGCCTTGTCGCGTTTTGCACCGGACATATAAAGACCCAATTCTTGAACTGTAACAGCTTTTGGATCAAGCTCGCCGACAATTTCGCCCTCGTACATAACAAGAATGCGGTCGCTGACATCCATGACTTCATCCAGCTCGAATGATACCAACAGGATTGCTTTGCCGGCATCGCGTCCCGCAACTAATTGTTTGTGAATGTACTCGATTGCCCCGATATCCAGACCTCTGGTAGGCTGAACAGCTACAAGCAGCTCGTGATCCTTATCGTTTTCGCGCGCTATAATTGCCTTTTGTTGGTTTCCGCCGGACATGCTGCGTACATTCGTCACCGGACCCTCGCCGCTACGGACATCGTACTCGGCGATAAGCTTTTCGGCATAGGAACGAACCTCGCGATTTTTAATAAACCCATAACGCTGAAATTCAGGCTGCCAGTATCTCTGCAGAACCAGATTTTGCTCCAGAGTATAATCGAGAACAAGACCATATTTGTGGCGGTCCTCTGGGATATGACTCATTCCAGTTTTTGAACGGTTCCTAATTGACGCCTTTGAAATATCCTTGCCGCAAAGAGCTATCTTTCCGCCGCTCAACTTCTCGAGCCCTGTAAGTGCAGAAACAAACTCTGACTGTCCATTTCCGTCAATACCTGCAATGCAGACGATTTCACCCGCTTTTACATCGAATGAAACATCCTTTACAGCATTTTTTTTGCTTTGCTTCGACGGAACTGTCATATTTCTCACGGATAGAACCACTTCCCCCGTTGCAGGAGCCTTCTTATCCACACTGAAGCTTACATCACGGCCAACCATCATTTTGGACAATTCTTCTTTGTTGGTATCTTTTATTTCAACAGTACCGATACACTTACCTTTGCGCAAAACTGTGCAACGGTCTGCAACAGCCATAATTTCATTAAGCTTGTGGGAAATAAAAAGAATTGACTTTCCTTCTTCTGCAAAGCCTCTCATTATTTCCATCAATTCATCTATTTCTTGCGGAGTCAAAACGGCAGTCGGTTCGTCAAAGATCAAAATCTCATTTTCGCGATAGAGCATTTTTAAAATTTCAACACGCTGCTGCATTCCGACTGAAATGGTTTCAATGGTTTCATCGGGATCCACTTTAAGACCATATTGTTCACTAAGCTCTATAATCTTATCTCTGGCCTGTTTTTTCTGCAAAAAGCCCATTTTGTTTGGCTCAACGCCAAGAATGATGTTTTCAAGTACAGTAAAAATCTCGACCAGCTTAAAATGTTGGTGAACCATACCGATTCCCAAATCGTTGGCGTCATTCGGATTATGAATTTTTACTGTCTTTCCGCTCTTTTTTATCTCGCCCTTTTCAGGTTGGTATAAGCCAAACAGCACACTCATAAGTGTTGATTTACCGGCGCCGTTTTCCCCAAGAAGAGCGTGAATTTCGCCCTTCTTAAGCCTCAGGGTAATATTGTCGTTTGCCACAATACCCGGAAATTCTTTTGTAATATTTAGCATTTCAATAATATAATCTTCCATATTACCCTCTGTTATCTGTTAATAATATCACTATACGCAAAGGGGAAAGACTAACGCCCTTCCCCCTTGAATCAACCTATACTTGCTTTAGGCCAAGGCCAAATTTTAAAAGCAATATTTGATTTGTTAATTTACCGTACAGTTACTGCTACTTTCTTGAGATTCAATCCGGCAGTGAGCTCATCTGCAGTTGCATAGCCTGTTTCAGCTGCTACTGTGATGGTGCGAACAGGAGCTACAGTGCCGTCAGCAATAGTAGCATAAAGTGCATCATAATCTTCTTTTGTGAAAGTTTTGAATCTGTCGAATGCATTTCCGCTTGCATCGCCGATGACTACTGTGGGAAGTCCTACGCCATCATTCGAAGCGTTGAAGTATGTAGTTTTTCCAGCATAGGTGTCCCATGCGTTATCTTTGTAGATTGCAGCAAGAACCTGCTGAACAGAAGCGCCAAGGCCCTTCATAGCAGACGTGATAACGGTATCGCTGTCATATCTCTGGTCAACGTCAACGCCGATAACCTTTGCGCTTGCTTCGCTGGCAGCAGACATAACGCTCTTGCCGACGGAACCGCCGCAAGCGAAGATTACTTCAGTTCCTTCCTGATACATTGCCTTTGCTGTTGCCTTGTTGGTATCTGTTTCTGCGAAATCTCCTGTGTAGTGATAGGTGACCGCTACAGAACCGTCAGCAAGGCCCAGTTCGGCGGCAGCAGCTTCGATACCCTGAAGATATCCATAGCCGAAGGCCTGAACTGCGGGAACAGCCATACCGCCCATGAAGCCAAGCTTGGTGTAGCCGTCTTTGATTGCAGCATAGCCTGCCATGTAGCCGGACTGCTCTTCGGCATACATAACGCTTGCTGTATTGCTCTTAGTGTCAAAGGTTGCGTAATCTGCTGTGTGGGGAGCACCATCCAAAAGGACAAACTTCACATCGGGATATTTTGTCTGTGCTTCGTAGACTGGAACTTCAAATAAGTAGCCGGGAGTTACGATAACCTTTGCTCCGCCGGTCACTGCCAAGTCGATTGCTGCAAGATATCCGGCATCAGAAGCTTCTTCGGGCTTGTAGTATTTGTTGGTGATTTTGTTTGCTTCTGCAAAAGCTATTACGCCTTCCCAAGCGCCCTGATTGAAGGATTTGTCATCGATGTTGCCCTTGTCGGTAATGAGGGCGATTTCGAATTTGCCGGATGTGTCACCAGTTGAAGTGTCGTTAGTGTCCTTGGTTGTGCTGCCGCAGCCAACCAACATGCCAAGAGAAAGTGCAAGAGCCAGTAGAATTGCTAAGACCTTTGATGTTTTTTTCATCAATCTTTTCCTCCCATGTTTTAAATAATGTTGCACGAATACACTACTATTTTATCATGTATTTTTGGTAATTCAATTAAAATTTGTTATATGCACAATATTCATTATATTTAAATATATAATCAATAAATAGTTACTCGGTCTTTTTCGATTTTTGCATACACAAGCGGCTTTGAATCGGGTTTTGATTCCGATATTTTCAACGAAGAGGTAAAACGCTCCGCTGCGCCTTTAACAAGCGACTCATGCGAGGTGTGAAAAACCGCCAACGTATCTCCAACCTTAATATAATCGCCGGTTTTTTTTCTTAGCAAAATACCTGCAAGATGATCGACAGGACTGTCCTTTGTTTCCCTGCCCGCTCCTAACATTACGGATGTAATTCCGATGGATTCAGTATCCATGCTTGAAATATAACCACTAGTCGTCGCAACAATCTCGCGGATAATAGGCGCTTCTCCAAATTTTGTTGTGTCTTTAATTACCTCGGCGTTTCCGCCCTGGGCTTCAACCATCTCGCATAATTTCTGAAAAGCCGCACCGCTTGCAATGACAGCCTTAGCCTGCGCCATACATTGGTCTGCATTGCCTTTTCCGGCCAGCTCTAATATGTTTGCGGATAGCTCCATGCAGCAATCCGCAAAATCCTGTGGGCCTTTACCCTTAAGCGTATCTACGGCTTCGATAACTTCAAGAGAATTTCCAATTGCATATCCCAGCGGATTATCCATATCCGTGACTAGTGCTGCACATTTTTTGCCGGCACCCCATCCGATATCAACCATGACCTTTGCAAGGGTGATTGAATCTTCAGCCGTTTTCATGAAAGCTCCGCTTCCCGTTTTTACATCAAGAAGAATGCAATCTGCGCCGGCAGCCAGCTTTTTGCTCATGATGCTTGACGCAATCAGCGGCACGCAATCTATGGTAGCAGTTACGTCGCGCAAGGCGTATAGCTTCTTGTCCGCCGGTGCAAGATTGCCGGTCTGGCCGACTACGCAAAGTCCGATTTTATTTACAATACTGATAAAATCTTCTCTAGAAACCGAAACATTAAAGCCGGGAATTGCTTCAAGCTTATCAACCGTTCCGCCGGTATGCCCAAGACCCCGCCCGGACATTTTAGCCATATGTACACCGCACGCAGCCACAACAGGCGCGACGACAAGGGTGGTTTTATCTCCGACTCCGCCCGTACTGTGCTTGTCAGCTTTAATTCCGTCAATCGCTGAAAGGTCTACCGTATCGCCCGAATTTGCCATACACATGGTCAGCTTTGTAGTTTCGTCGTTTGACATTCCTTTAAAATATATTGCCATTAACAAGGCAGACATTTGATAATCCGGTATCTCCCCACTAACAAAGCCATTTATTGCAAACTCGATTTCATCGTAGGTAAGTTCTAAGCCAGCCTTTTTCTCCGCTATGATATCGTACATTCTCATATCAAATTGCCTTTCTAGTATAATAAAATTTGGTGTGCTTGGCCCTATAAAAAACGAAAACTTAGGTTTCTCTTGTTCAAGTATTGGAATTCAAATCCGCCGGTCCGAACCCCAAGGGCAGCAACTCCCTTAATGTATATGTTTTGTACTCGTCAATGCTTTTTGAAATTATTACCTTGAAAGCATCCTGCTTGCAGAACTCCATCATAACCTGACGGCAAACACCGCAGGGGGCGCAATATCCGTCGTAGTCTCTTCCGTCAGTGGGACCAGCTGCTATCGCTATGGCTTCGAACTCATGTTCTCCTTCAGAGATTGCTTTGAAAAATGCGGTTCTTTCAGCGCAATTGGTTGGAGTAAACGCCGCGTTTTCAATATTGCAGCCAAGATATATTTTGCCGCTCTTTGCAAGAAGAGCAGCTCCGACCGCAAAATGCGAATAGGGAGAATAGGATGCTTTTCTTGCCTCGTAAGCCAGAGCAACCAGTTTTTGCTTATCAATAGAGTGCGTTTTGTTGGCCTTTGCAGCGATTTGCGGCAGCATACTGACACCATCAACAGCACCTTTAGCTTCAAACATATCGAGGATAGAAGCGGCGATGTCGCTGAAGCATTTTCGCGTTCCGACATTGATTGACGGAGATATTTCACTGCCGTATACAAGCAGCGGAATATATTCTCTTGAATGGTCTGTGCTTTCAGTGGAGGGATCGCAGCCGTGATCTGCCGTTATTATAAGAACATCGTCATCATGGAGCTTTTTAATAAAATCACCAAGCCAAACATCAAATGAGGTCAGCGCTGCCGCATAACCGTCAACATCGTTTCGGTGTCCATAAAGCATATCGAAATCAACAAGGTTAACAAAACACAAGCCTGCAAAATCCCGGTCAAGCAGTTCCATCGTGCGATTCATACCTTCGCTGTTATTCGAAGTTTTGAAGCTTTCTGAAATGCCTGCTCCAGAAAAAATATCATTAATCTTGCCGACCGCTAAAACTTCATAACCGCTTTCCTTCAGGTGATCGAGCATTGTTGGGTGTGGAGGGACAAGCGAAAAATCATGCCTGTTTGCGGATCTTTTAAAGTCCGGATAATTACCGATGAACGGACGGGCTATTACTCTGCCGACTCCATGTTTTCCTGTTAAAATATTTCTAGCAATTTCGCAGTATTTATACAGCTCTTCGACCGGCACAACATCCTCATGTGCGGCAATTTGAAAAACGCTGTCAGCTGAAGTGTATACAATCAAAGAACCCGTTTCGATATGCTCTTTGCCGTAATCTTTGATAACGTCCGTTCCGGAATACGGTTTGTTGCATAATACTTTTCTTCCGGTTAGTGCCGAAAACTTTTCTAGGATTTCCTGCGGAAACCCATTCGGATATGTTGGAAGAGGTCTTTCGGACACTATTCCCGAGATTTCCCAATGCCCAATTGTTGTATCCTTGCCTTTTGAGCACTCCGTTAAACGTGCATAGGAACCAAGCGGGGTTTCATTTGGGTTGCCGCAGGAAACACCGTCAATGTTAAACAGGCCAAGCTTCGCAAGGTTTGGAACATCAAAGCTTTTGCTTGAAGCAACTGCTCTTAGCGTGTTGCTGCCTTCATCGTTGTATTCAGCGGCATCAGGCAGCTCTCCAACTCCAAAGCTATCGAGCACGATAAGAAAAACTCGTTTAATTCCCATAATGGTTATCCTCCATATGTTAACGTGTAAAAAGCGACTCAAAGGGAAATTTGTGTTTAAAGGATAGACAAACGCAACTTAGTATCCCTGCGCTTCGATGTTTTGTGCCAGTTTAACGATTGAGCTTGTTCCAAGCCTTGTTGCTCCAATTTCCATAAATAACGCGGCTGTTTCCAAGCTTTTTATGCCGCCTGCGGCTTTTATCCCAACACCCTTGCCAATGTTTGCAGCAAAAAGTCTTAAATCTGCTTCATTTGCGCCACCGGTTGAAAAGCCCGTGGAGGTTTTGATATAGTCAGCACCTGAATCCGTTACTATTTGACACATCTTGATTTTCTCGTCATCAGTCAAAAGGCAGGTTTCAATAATAACCTTTAGTACTTTGCTGCCGCAGGCAGTTTTTATATCGCGTATCTCGTTTGAAATAGTATCATAGTGCTTGTCTTTAAGGTTGCCGATGTTAATGACCATATCAATTTCATCTGCGCCGTTTGCGATTGCATCCTTTGTCTCAAATACCTTTGTCGCCGTAGTGGAATAACCGTTTGGAAATCCGATTACCGTGCAAATCGCAAGTTTTTCTCCCACATATTCTTTTGCCTTTTTTACAAAAGACGGGGGTATGCAAATTGAGGCAGTTTTAAATTCAATACCCTCATCACATATCCGCTTAATCTGTTCCCATGTTGCGGTCTGCAAGAGAAGCGTGTGGTCGACTGATGCAAGTATCTTGCTTAGTTCCATCTTGGTATCCTCGCATTCTTTTTATTATTTTCTTGAACACTATTATTACCCATAATGACTAAATTTTCAATAGAGTTTTAACATCGCTCCATCATTAATTACCAAATGTTAATGTGAAAAGGCTTTTTAAATAATTACACCACTTGGATATACCTAACTATCAACGTCTTTGACGATCTAATTTGCCGGGGTGATTGATATGTGTCTTAATATTTGCTATATTAGAATTGAGTTAAGCTAATTTGTTTTGTTGCACGAAGCATCTGATAATCTGCTTTTGAGCAGATGGCTATCGTTAGGCAGAACAAATTATTTAAAAATGCTTTGCTGCTTATAGAAAGGAATGTTATAAATTATGGATGCAAAAATCATTGAGATGAACAGCTATGCAAGAAAAGACCATTTTAATTATTTTAAAAATATGGCTTATCCTTATGTTGGTGTAACTGTTAATGTTGATATTACGGATTTTTTGATGAAAGTGAAAGAAAACAAATTGCCGTTTTTTCTAACCTTCTTATTTAACGTATCAAGAGCTGCAAACGCTGTGCCTGAATTTCGTCAAAGAATATCTTGTGATGACATAATTGAATACCCACAGTGTAAATCATCATATACCGTTGCATTGGAGGATAAAACGTACTGTTATTGCTCCTTGGACTGCAGTATGCCATTTGACAGTTTTCTTCCCTATGCCGTGAAAAAGCATGAAGAAGCAAAGCAAAGCCCTGTCCTAGACAATGGCGACGATGAGCTTTCGCCGTTCTATGTATCAACTGTCCCATGGTTTTCATATACAGCGCTAGTCCAACCCGTACCTCAGCCGGCAGACAGTAATCCCAGAATCACTTGGGGAAAGTTCTTTGAACAAGAGGGACGGACCTTAGTTCCGGTGTCGTTGTTATGCAATCACGCATTGGTTGA
>JAGPMA010000034.1 GCA_018053145.1 Oscillospiraceae bacterium
CCCCCTGTCACCATCGATTATGTAATCGGGCACGTAGCATGGGTTTTTTATTAGCTTTGAGTAGATATCCGAAAAAAGGTAGATACATTGCTTAAACCCCGCGGCATCACTGACCATGTGGTTTATTACCACCGAAAGTTCGTCCGTATTGGACTGTAGAAGACAAAACTTGATTTGCGGCCCAAGTGCCTCGTCAGTTTTCGAAACAGAAAACTCATCAAACTCAGCCTTGCTATCCGTAATGGTGAACAGGTCGCTACAACTCTCGGAAACTGTGTCTTCCCAATACGATTTTCCGCCACGGTTCTGATATGTTCTTGACAAAATCGGTACGGTTCTGATAAGCAATTCGGCTGCCTTTTTCATTAGCATCGCATCAACCGTGCTCTCAAAGCTGATCACACAATGAACCTGATGGTCACTGAATCCCGTTATTTCATAAAGATATTGAAATTCATCAAAAATCTCAGCCTTGTATTGCATAGATTAACCTCTGTTAGCTTATTTTTTTCACTGTTAATACTTGTTAAGCTTCATGCGGCAAAGTATATATCCGCAATTTGTCAATGTCAACGCATTTCGGGATATATCGTCTTTCATTTTCAGCCATTTCTGTCGCAGAAATTTGCAATTCGGACGCACATTATTGTGGCTATTTTCCTCATATGGTGTATAATATTATGGAATAAATATAAGTGTAGAAGGCTAAGATATGGCCTCATATTTAATTAAGGGAGGTTACAATATGCGTAAGACAAAAATAATCTGTACACTGGGTCCTGCAACTGATGATGTTGCTATTTTAAAGAAACTGATTGAAAGCGGAATGGACGTCGCTCGTTTCAATTTTTCGCATGGAACACACGAAGAACAACTGAAAAGGCTAAACACTCTCAAGCAAATGCGTGAGGAGCTCCGCATTCCTGTTGCAGCGCTTATGGACACAAAGGGCCCCGAAATTCGTCTGGGTCTCTTTGATGGCGGCAAGGCGACGCTCAAAGCCGGCGACAAGTTTGTTCTCACAACCGATGAGTGCCTTGGAACGGCAGAACGCGCCCATGTTAATTACGACGGTCTGCCCAAGGATGTTGCTGCAGGTGACAAAATTTTGCTTGACGACGGAAAAATCTCGCTGATAGTCGAGTCCGTCAAAGCCTCCGATATAATCTGCAAAGTGGAAAACGACGGTCCCATTTCCGACCGCAAGGGCGTGAATGTTCCGGGCGTGGTTCTGACCATGCCCTATATAAGCAAAAAAGACTATGATGACCTCATCTTCGCTGCAAAAGAAGGCTTTGATTTTATTGCAGCCTCCTTCGTTCGTACCGCCGACGACGTCAAAGAGGTGCGTATGCTCCTCAATTGGAACGGCGGCGATAAAATGAAGATTATCGCAAAAATCGAAAACTTGCAGGGCGTTGCGAATTTTGACGAAATACTTAGCGTATCCGACGGCATAATGATTGCCAGAGGTGACCTAGGAGTTGAAGTTCCGCTTGAGGATGTACCTGTCATTCAAAAACAGCTTATTAATAAAGTCTATAAAAACGGCAAGCCCGTCATCACAGCAACGCAGATGCTTGAATCCATGATTACTTATCCCCGTCCTACCAGAGCGGAAGCCACGGACGTTGCAAACGCGATTTATGACGGAACAAGTGCCATCATGCTCTCCGGCGAAACAGCGGCAGGAAAATATCCTGTTGAGTCGCTCCAGACCATGGTGCGTATCGCGGGAAGAGCCGAGGAAGACATAAACTATGCAGGGCGCTTCCGCAAAATGGAGTTCAACAGCGGTGGAAACGTGACCCACGCAATTTCACACGCAGCCTGCACCTCCGCAATTGATTTGGGTGCAAAGGCGATAGTCGCTTTCACGCTTTCTGGCAGAACCGCGCAGGAGGTTTCGGCCTTCCGCCCCGAATGTCCGATAATTGCCTGTACAAGCACCGAGCAAGCAACTCGCCAGATGAGTCTTAACTGGGGAGTTCGTGCCCTAATGGTTAAAGATGAGGAAAACCTTGACGACTTGTTCGAAAAGGGAATCAAAGCAGTTGTCGCGGCAGGACTTTTGCAGAAGGGCGATTTGGTCGTTGTCACGGCAGGCGTTCCCATCGGCGTTTCAGGCTCGACAAACTTCATTAGAATAATGCACGCGTAATTTCACTCATAAGGAGAAGCACATGGGCAAGTTTCATGTTGTAAGCGAATATTCCCCTGCCGGCGACCAGCCCGAGGCTATTGAGGCACTCGCCCGTGGACTTGAGCTTAGGTTTGAGGATCAAACTCTGCTCGGTGTGACCGGAAGCGGAAAAACCTTTACCATGGCAAAAATTATTGAAAAAGTTCAAAGGCCCACTCTCGTGCTTGCCCACAACAAGACTCTTGCGGCACAGCTCTGTGCGGAATTCAAGGAGTTTTTTCCGGATAACGCCGTGGAATACTTCGTGTCCTATTACGATTATTACCAGCCAGAAGCCTATATTCCGCACACAGATACCTTCATCGAAAAAGACAGCTCGATAAACGACGAAATCGAGCGTTTGCGCCACAGTGCAACCTCCTCGCTGTTTGAGCGCAATGACGTAATCGTTGTATCCTCCGTGTCGTGCATTTACGGTCTTGGCGACCCCATCGACTACGCAAGCATGGTAATCTCCCTCCGTCCGGGTCAGCAGCGTGACAGGGACGAATTGCTTAGACGGCTTATCGACATTCGCTATGAACGCAACGACATCGCCTTTGAGCGCAATATGTTCAGAGTTCGCGGCGATACGGTGGAGATATACCCCACCTATTCAACCGACACAGCTATCCGTGTTGAGTTTTTCGGCAGCGAAATTGACAGGATTAGCGAGATAAACGTAGTTACAGGCTCGCCAAAAAGGACGCTTTCCCACGTTGCCATTTACCCTGCGTCGCACTACGTTACCACAAAGGAAAAGATGGCAGAGGCGATTCATGAGATTCGCCGCGAATGCGACGAGCGCGTTAAGCACTTCGAGGAAAACGGCAAGCTAATCGAGGCGCAGCGCATTGCTCAGCGCACTAATTATGACATTGAAATGATGCAGGAGCTTGGCTACTGCTCCGGTATCGAGAACTATTCGCGCATAATCAGCGGCAGACCGGTTGGCTCTGCGCCGATGACGCTTATCGATTATTTCCCGAAGGACTTTGTCCTTTTCGTGGACGAAAGCCACGTTACAATTCCACAGGTGCGGGCAATGTATTCCGGCGACAGGGCAAGGAAGGAAAACCTTGTTGAGTTTGGCTTCCGTCTTCCCTCCGCCTTCGATAACCGTCCGCTCAAATTTCCCGAATTCCAAAAACGCATTAAGCAGGCGATTTACGTTTCCGCCACGCCCTCCGATTATGAGCGTGAGCGCTCGGCGCAGATTGCAGAACAAATAATCCGTCCGACGGGACTTTTAGACCCCGAGGTATCAGTCCGTCCCTCGGAGGGTCAGATAGACGACCTGATTAGCGAAATCAACATCAGAGTTTCCAGAAACGAGAGAACGCTGGTCACGACCCTCACAAAAAAAATGGCAGAGGACTTGACAACGTATCTTGGCGGTGCGGGTATTAAGTGCCGCTATATGCATCACGACATTGACACTATCGAGCGGATGGCGATAATCCGCGACCTGCGTCTGGGCGAATTCGACGCACTGATTGGCATTAACCTCCTGCGCGAAGGCTTGGATTTGCCCGAGGTTTCGCTCGTGGCGATACTCGACGCCGATAAGGAGGGCTTCCTCAGGAGCGAAACAAGCCTTGTCCAGACAATCGGGCGCGCCGCCCGAAACGCCGAGGGACTTGTCATCATGTATGCAGACAACATTACCCGTTCAATGAACGCCGCAATAAGTGAAACCAACCGCCGCCGTGAAAAGCAGCGCGCATATAACGAGCAAAACGGTATCGTTCCAAAAACCATCATCAAATCAATCCGCAATCTTTTGGAAATCTCCGGCTCGGCTGATGATGAAATAAATGAAACCGGTATTAAAATGACCTCCTCCGAAAGAAAAATGCTGATTGATAAGCTTGAAAAGCAAATGCGTGAAGCCGCAAAAATGCTCGAATTTGAAGTTGCAGCGGAGTTGAGAGACAGGATTATCAAGCTGCGAGGCTAAAAAGTGCTAAGCCTGTCAGAGGAGCAAAATTTAATTAACCCTCTGGCTTGAAAGGAAATTCTTAATGAAGCTAATGATTCTTGACGGCAACAGCATCGTTAACCGCACCTTCTATGGCATACGAATGCTCACCGCGCCCGATGGCACTCCCACAAACGGGATTTACGGCTTTCTCACCATTCTCCGTAAGCTCATTGAGGAGGAAAAGCCGCAGGCGGTTTGCGTTGCCTTTGACCTTAAAGCCCCCACCTTCCGACATCTTCAATATGAAAACTACAAGGCTCAGCGCAAAGCTATGCCCGAGGATCTTGCCATTCAAATACCGATTTTGAAAGAGGTGCTGGACTCGCTGGGCATAAAACGTCTTGAGCTTGAGGGCTATGAGGCTGACGACCTTATCGGCGCTGTCGCCAGAATCTGCGAAAAAAGCGGCTGGGAGTGCGTTATCATAACAGGCGACAAGGACAGCTTTCAGCTCATTACGGAAACCACTCATGTCAAGCACGTTAAATCCCGTATGGGCAAAACCGAAACGCTTGAATACACACCTGCGGTATTTTTCGAGGAATACGGCTTTGAGCCAAAAAATATAGTTGACCTAAAGGCACTGATGGGTGACGCAAGCGACAATATTCCAGGTGTCAAAGGCGTTGGCGAGAAAACAGCGATGGAGCTTATCAAAACCTACGGATCACTTGATAAGATATACGCCGACATCCCCTCTCTCGATATTAAGGACAGCATTAAAGCAAAGCTGACCGAGGGTGAAGCAGATGCCAAAATGTCCTATTCCCTTGCGACCATCGAAACGAACGTACCCATTGAGTTTTTACCCGACAGCAGTATTTTCACAGGCGATTACAGCGGAGGCCATGCCGTTTTCAGGCGTTTGGGCTTCAATTCGCTCATCGAAAAATGGGGCATCACCGAGAAGATGGGAAGCGAAGCATTGACCAAAGCATCTTCCCTGCCGATAATCGATGTTACTGACGAGAGCAAGCTAAATGAGCTTGCAGAAAAGCTATTAAAGCTCCCCTACATCGCAGTTTTGCCGCTTGACGGAAGCCTCGATGGGCTTGAAATCTGCGACGGTGAGGCGGTTTATATCCTCCGCTGGGCCAATCTCGACAATGGCTACAACAGCTTTTTAAAAAGCCTGTTTTCTCAACAAGTTCACAAGCTTTCCCACAATAACAAAGATTTTATGAGTCTTATCTTGTCGGAAAATCTCGATTGCGGGGGTTTTGTCTTCGACACCGCACTTTGTGCCTATCTCCTTGACCCCACAGAAAGCAGCTATGACTTGCCGCGAATATCCGCAAAATACTTGGGAGAGCCAAAGCTCGGCACTGAAGCGATTTTCGGGCTTTACCCCGTTTTGACAGCTAAGCTCAACGACGAGGGAATGACCGAGCTTCTCGAAAAAATCGAGCTGCCGCTGTGCGAGGTAATCGCCCACATGGAAAGCCTTGGCTTTGCAGTCGACAAGCAGGCGCTCTTTGATTACGGAAAGCAGCTTGCCGTTGGAATCGATGCGCTTCAAAAGGATATCTGGGCACTTGCCGGCGAAGAATTCAACATAAATTCCCCAAAACAGCTCGGTGAAATTCTCTTTGAAAAGCTCATGCTTCCCTCCGGCAAGAAAACAAAAACTGGCTGGTCAACAAATTCGGACGTTCTGGACGGTCTTCGCGGAAAACACGAGATTATTGACAAAATTTCCGACTACCGTCAGCTGACGAAGCTCAAGTCCACCTATGCCGACGGACTGCTAAAGGTCATCGGAACAGACGGCCGCATTCACACAAGCTTTCAAATGACCGTGACCGCGACAGGCAGGCTCTCCTCAACAGAGCCAAATTTGCAGAACATTCCTGTGCGAACAGAGCTTGGTGCGGAGCTTCGGAAGATGTTTGTGGCGTCACACGGAAATGTACTCGTTGACGCGGATTACAGTCAAATCGAGCTTCGGCTGCTTGCTCATATCAGCAACGACGAAACCATGAAAAATGCTTTTCTTAACGGCGAGGATATTCACTCTGTCACAGCTTCGCAGGTTTTCGGCGTTCCGCTTGCCGAGGTTACAAAGCTTCAGCGTTCCCGCGCAAAGGCTGTCAATTTCGGCATTGTTTACGGCATTTCCGCATTCTCGCTTGCGCAGGACATCGGCGTTTACCAGAATGAGGCAAAAACCTATATCGACACCTATCTCGAAAAATACAGCGGTGTGCGCGAATATATGTACAACATCAAGAAAAAAGCAAAAAACGACGGCTACGTTATAACCCTGTTTGGGCGCAGACGTCCTCTTCCCGAGCTAAAGTCCGCCAATTTCAACCTTCGCTCCTTCGGAGAGAGAGTCGCTCTAAATACGCCCATTCAAGGCACGGCAGCGGATATTATTAAGCTTGCCATGGTGAATGTTCACCGCCGCATGGAGGACGAAGGACTTAAGGCAAAGCTGATTCTTCAGATCCACGATGAGCTAATCGTCGAATGTCCCGAAAGCGAAGCCGAAATCGTAAAGAACATTTTAACTCAGGAGATGGAAAACGTCGTTTCCTATAGCATACCGCTGGAGGTCGATGCGAATATCGGAAAAACATGGAGCGAAGCAAAATAGAAAGCAGCTCTCACAAGTCCTCATCCGCACGCGACTTTGCCCGAAGAGACGCCTTTTTCAGTCTTCATTATCCAAGCCTTCCCCATAGAGAAAACTCGCGGCGAAAGCCGTGGTAACTAGGGCTATCAAATATGTAGAGAGCATCGGAAAGAGAGGTTACGCTATGACAATTACTAACGTTAAGCCATCCCACCTCGATGAAATTCAAGCCATTGAATGTGCCTGCTTCTCCCTGCCCTGGCACCGTTCCGCTCTAGAAAAGCAAATGAGCGCGGAAAATTGCATTTTTCTTGCCGCTATTGACGATGATGGTGCGGTTATGGGCTACATCGGAATGATGTGCGTTATCGATGAGGGTTACATTTCAAACATTGCCGTTTCGCCCGAGTTCCGTCGAAGAGGCGTTGCCGATGCTCTCATATCTGCACTCATCGAGCGTGCAAAAGCTTCTTTAGCCTTCGTCACTCTCGAAGTCCGCGAGAGCAATCACCCAGCAACTTATCTCTACTTAAAGCATGGCTTTGAAATCGTCGGAAAACGCAATAACTATTACGACAAGCCAAAAGAAGCCGCGCTTCTAATGACTTTGTTCTTCAAAAGAGAGGAAATCCCAAATGCTAATAATGTCAATTGAGAGCACCTGCGACGAAACCGCCGTAGCAATAACCGAAAACGGCAGAAAAGTGCTCACAGACCAGATTTTTTCGCAAGCCGACCTCCACGCAGTTTATGGCGGAGTCGTGCCCGAAATTGCATCCCGCTCACACGTCGAGGTAATCTCACAGCTTTGCGAACGCGCACTCTCAGTTGCGGGAATTACAAAAAAAGACCTCAGCGCGATTGCCGTTTCGTATGCTCCCGGCCTTATCGGAGCCGTGCTCGTTGGCGTAAATTTCGCAAAATCCGTCGCTTTGGCACTAAACATACCGCTTATTCCCGTTCATCACATCAAGGGGCATATCGCGGCAAATTATATTGCTTTTCCGGAGCTTGAACCGCCGTTCCTGTGCCTTGCCATTTCCGGCGGAAACACAATGCTTGTCGATGTACGCAGCTATACCGACATGAAAATTGTAGGTTCAACACGCGACGACGCGGCAGGCGAATGCTTTGACAAAACCGCTCGTGTGCTTGGTCTTCCCTATCCCGGCGGAAAGCATGTCGATGCGCTTTCCAAGACCGGCGACGACTCGAAATATGCTCTGCCGCGTTCTCACGTTGACGGCAATCCCTACGACATGAGCTTTTCGGGGCTTAAAACAGCGGTTGTCAATCTAGTACACAACGCCGAGCAAAAGGGAGAGGAGCTTGACCGCGAATCGCTTTGTGCCTCCTTCTCTCGTGCCGTAAGCGAAAGCCTTGTCCCGCGTACGATGCTGCTCTCCCGTGAGCTGGGCTACAAAAACATCGCCGTTGCCGGCGGAGTTGCCGCAAACTCACGCATACGCGAGGATTTTCGCGTTGCCGCCGAACAAGACGGCGCACGTCTCTTCATCCCCCCGCTCTCGCTTTGCGGTGACAACGCCGCCATGATTGGCTGTCAGGGCTATTACGAATATCTTGGGGGGACACGTGCCGGAAGCGACCTTAACGCATACGCAAACATGGAGCTATAATTATGACAATGGAAATATTTACACATACAGTCGATGAAACTGAGCTTGCGGGTCAGGCACTCGCCAAAACTCTCACCTCCGGCACGGTTGTCGCCCTATACGGTGATTTGGGTGCAGGTAAAACAGCCTTTGTTCGGGGAATAGCGAATGGCCTCAACTCCCCCAGCCGCGTTACAAGCCCAACCTTTACCATTGTAAACGAATACAGCGGTGCTTTGGAGCTTTTTCACTTTGATATGTACCGTCTTGGCAGCTCTGAGGAGCTTTTTGACATCGGCTGGGAAGACTATCTCGGAAGAGGCGGTGTCTGTGTCGTTGAATGGAGCGAAAATGTCTTTGACGCTTTTGACGGCAACGAAATCAAAGTGACCATAGACAAGCTATCGGACACCGACCGAAAAATTACTCTGGAATATCCTCAGGAGGACTAATAATGCGAATACTGGGCATCGAATCAAGTGCAAAATCCGCATCCGTCGCGCTCTGCGATGAGAACGGACTTGTTTCACAATATTTTCAAAACAGCGGCTTAACTCACAGCCGAACCCTGCTCCCAATGGCAGAGGACATGCTAAAAAATCTATCTATGTCTTTGGAGGATGTCGACCTAATCGCCGTTAGTCAAGGCCCAGGGTCTTTCACCGGCGTTAGAATCGGTGTTTCCGCTGTCAAAGGCCTGGCTTGGGCTACAGATAAGCCCGTTTGTGGTGTTTCAACCCTGCTTGCGATGGCCTATAACGGAGTTGCAGCCGCGGAGGACAGCATAATTTGCTGTGTTATGGACGCAAAACGCGATCAGTTTTATAACGCGCTTTTCGTCATGAGGGACGGAATTCCCGTCCGTCTTTGTGAGGATAGAGCAATTAGTGCCGCCAAATTAGTAGAAGATATAGAAAATCAAAAAAAATCTGTCTTTATTGTTGGAGATGGTGCATCAATGTGTTATAATGCATTGGAAAATTTCGAAGTCAATGCGATTCTCGCACCCGAGCCAATGCGCCACCAATCCGCCTGGGGCGTGTGTATGGCGGCAAAAAGAGAACCCTCACAGTCAGTTCACGAGCTGTTGCCGGTTTATCTCCGCTTGAGTCAGGCTGAACGGGAACGTCAGGAGAGAATTTTCGGAAAATAAATGTTTTGATAAAAAACAGAGGGAGATATTTATGGGTAAAGTTACTGTTTTCGACCATCCACTCATCCAACATAAGCTTTCCATTATGCGCGAGAAGGACACAAGCGTTAAGGAGTTCCGCGAGCTGGTTTCCGAGGTTGCCACACTTATGTGTTATGAAGCCACGCGCGACCTGCCCCTTGAGGAGGTCGAAATCGAAACACCTGTCGCCAAGGCAAAGGTTAGACGCATTTCCGGTAAAAAGCTTGCTGTCGTTCCCATACTCCGTGCGGGTCTTGGAATGGTCGACGGAATGCTAACCCTTGTCCCTAACGCAAAGGTTGGACACATCGGTCTTTACCGCGACCCGGACTCTCTTCTCCCCGTCAAATACTATTGCAAAATGCCCAAGGACATTGCGGAGCGCGATGTCATAATTGTTGACCCCATGCTGGCAACAGGCGGAAGCGCAACTGCAGCAATCTCTTTCATTAAAGAATACGGCTGCAAGCACATCAAGCTCATGTCCATCATTGCCGCTCCCGAAGGCATTAACAAGGTTCAGGAAGAACACCCCGATGTTGACATTTATGTCGCCTCAAAGGACTCCCATCTCAACGAGCACGGCTACATCGTTCCCGGTCTTGGCGATGCGGGCGACAGAATTTTCGGCACAAAGTAAGATAAATCAAAAAATCAATTGAGCGTCGTCGCTTTGCGGCGGCGCTTTTAAAACAGGAGAAACCATGAACAAACCTTTTAATAGTGATATTTCAACGCTGCGAATCGAACAATGGAGAGCCGAGGGAAAAAAAGCGCTCGGAATAGTCTGCTGTCACGCACCCTTTGAACTGCTGCATGCGGCAGGAATTCTTCCCGTCCGTCTCAGGTCTACCGGCTGCAAAAACTGCGGAGATGCCTCCGCCTGCATGGGCAACGAAGCCTGCGGCTTTTTGTCCTCCATCCTGCAGTATCTCATCGACGGGACTTACGAGTTGGACGGCCTTGTGACCTCAAACGGCTGCGGAGAGTCCTCCGGAGTCATCACGAACTGGAAGATTATCACCGAAAAAAACAATAAGCCTCAGTTTCTATATGAAGTTGTCGCACCCAGAATGGCAAACAACGCATCCACCAATTATCTTGCCAGTGAACTCGACGAGCTGCGTGAGCATCTGGAGGCCCTGACCGGAACCGAGGTTACGGAAGAAAAGCTAAAAAAGAGCATCGATACCTATAACGAGGCAAGACGGCTTGTGAAGCGCGTTTACGATTTGCATAAGGCGGAGCATCCCGTCGTAAGCGGAACGGAAACGCTAAAGATTACGCTTGCGGCAACCCAGATGCCGATTGAGGAATACATAGAATATTTAAAGCAAGTTCTTACCGAGCTTGAAACTCGAGAGCCGCTCAAAAATTTCTCGGCACGTATAATGCTCGCCGGCAGTGCTCTTGACGATCCCGAATACGTCAAGGCAATCGAGGACTGCGGACTTCTTGTTGTCGCCGACCTCAACAGCTTCGGACTGAGGTTCCTCCACGACGAGCTGCTTTACGACGAAAACGATATTGCAGGCTCAGTCGCGAAATACTACCTCACTCGTTCCTCCTGTCCCCGCATGATTGACGAAAGCGACGATATCCACGAATACATACTTGCAGCTGCCGAGGAATATGCGGTTGACGGCGTAATAATTGTGAGGATGCAGCACTGCGGCAAATGGGATGTTGAAACCTATATTCTCGAGGATTTGTTCAAACAGCAAGGCATACCCAGTGTCTCTCTGGAGCGTCAGGTGCTGATGAGTCAGCAGGGTCAGCTTCAGCTACGTGTTGAAGCGTTTAGGGAACTGCTAGAGAGCAGAAAAGACGATTAAAAAAGATAAGCGAGTGGAGGAAAACTCCACTCGCTTATACTATTTTATAATCTCCACCAGACGCTTTCGCCACGCTTTGTTTCAACAAAGCCGCAGCGCTTGAGTATATTTTGCGACGGTTGATTATCAATCAAAGTCTCAGCGATAACGTAGGCAACATTCGCCTGCGCCTTTGCCCAGAGGCACATAGCCGCAACCGCTTCGGTCATGTAGCCGTTGTGCTCAAACTTCTTAGTGAGTCCGTAACCGATTTCTACCTCGCCCTTTTCATTCGGTCCTGCCTTGAAATCCGCCGAACCGACAACAACTCTGTCGCTCTTTCGAACTAAAAACCAAAAGCTGTGCCAATAGTATTCGCTCGCGTTTTGCTCGGTAAGTGCCGCCTGTCCCTCAACTATTTTAAGGAAAAAGCCCTCAAGTGCCTCACCCTTGTATGAACAGTTCAACTCTTTTTCAAGCGCTGGCAGGTAATTCTGCCACAGGCGAATTTGGCGTGCGTCTAAAGGTATCAGTTCAAGCCGTTCCGTACTTATCAGCATGCTTACTCCTTAAAATGCACATGACTGTTAATGTGGTCGATGCAGAAGCAGTGGTAGCCTCCGCATTTTGAGCAAAAGCGGAACTCAAGATTCGGAAAATCCTTGTCCGTTCTGCCGCAAACCTCGCATTTGCGGTTGTATGGCTTCTTTGCCTGCTCTTGATTGAATTTTTTTGCGGCTTTTTTGAAATTAATTGTCTTGTTTTTCTGTTGGATACGTGACGGACGAACAAGGTCGAACAGCCAGCCTCCGCAAAAAACCAGATAGTTGAGTATCGCCACAAGCGGTAAAAGGTTTGCAGGGAAGGATGTGGTTATCATTGCAAAAAGGAAAAACGCCGCATCGACATAGGCAAGCCATTTAATTTTTACAGGTATAATGAAAAACAGGAGAATCACAGTGTCTGGGTATAGTGTTGCGAAAGCGAAGAACATTGATAGGTTAATGTACGAAGCGTTGATGGAGAAGCTCTCTCCCGTTATTAGCCACATGAGCGTGCCATACAGGATATTAAAGAGCATTCCGCTAAGATAGTATATCGTGAACTTTCCCGCGCCCCACTGGCCTTCAAGCGTTCTTCCGATAAAATAGTAGAAGTATAGGGCAACTAGGAATAGAAGGCTCTTCCCACCTGTCGGCACAAGTACAAAGGTCACAAGCCGCCAAAGCTGCAACTTAGTAATAATTTCCTCCGCATTGAACTGAAGCAGAGGAATAAGCACATTATTAGTGTCCATCGAGCCGAATAGCCAGACAATGGCGTTTCCGATAACAATGAACAGCATGAGGTTTTTAATTCCGAAACGCGGGTGCAAAATGCAATAGCGGTCGACACGCCGCATAATACTTTTCATGTGTGTAGTTCCCTCCATTGGAATAAATTGCGTTATTCTATGCTAAGATGATACCCTTTTTTGCGAGGAGTGTCTATGTAAATTTTGTGAATTTATGATATAGCGGCAAAAAATAGGTGTTCTTTAAAATATTACACTTTAAGTCCTGCGTTATTTGTGCTATCATATGTTAGCGTATTATGGCATGACAATATATTTGTATCAGTTTGTGCAAATAAGCATCACCAAAAAGCCACAAATCATCGCAATAAAGCCACAAAACACGCACTATTTTATATAAACAGAAATGAAAAGAGGTCATTTTTAGATGCAAAAAAACAATACAAACAGGGTTTTTACTTCAGAATCCGTTACAGAAGGTCATCCCGATAAAATGTGTGACCAGATTTCCGACGCTGTTCTTGACACAATTCTCGAAAAGGATAAAAAGGCACGTGTTGCCTGCGAATGCATTGCAACAACAGGTATGGTCGTCGTTTTTGGCGAGATTACAACCGACTGCTATGTGGACATTCCCTCCATCGTACGGAAAACCGTTGACGAAATCGGCTATAACAACCCCGAATACGGCTTTGACAGCAAAACCTGCGCCGTTTTAACCTCCATCGACGAGCAGAGCGCGGATATTGCCCTCGGCGTAAACAAGGCTCTGGAATCAAAAGAGGGTGCTGCCAATTTCGACGCCGATACAGGCGCAGGCGATCAGGGCATGATGTTCGGCTTTGCCTGTGACGAAACGCGCGAGCTTATGCCCGCTCCGATTTCCTTGTCACACAAGCTTGCCCAGCGTCTTGCCGAAGTCCGCAAAAGCGGTGAGCTTTTGTGGCTTCGTCCCGACGGCAAAACGCAGGTCACCGTTCAGTACGACGCTGACGGCTGCGTTGAGCGCATTCCCGCAATCGTTGTATCCACCCAACACAGCGATAGCATAAGCACGAAGGATTTGCGCGAGGCAATAATGGAATGCGTCATTAAGCCCGTTATTCCAGCACATCTCATTGATAACAACACCAAGTATTTCATCAACCCCACAGGACGTTTTGTAATCGGCGGTCCGGTTGGCGATTCCGGACTTACTGGACGTAAAATCATCGTTGACACCTACGGTGGCTATGCCTGCCACGGCGGCGGTTGTTTTTCTGGAAAAGACCCCACAAAGGTCGACAGAAGCGCAGCTTACATGGCACGTTATGCCGCAAAGAACATTGTCGCAGCCGGTCTTGCAAAGCGCTGCCAAATCGAATTAGCCTATGCAATCGGAGTTGCAAGTCCGGTTTCCATCGTTGTTGACACACAGGGCACAGGTAAGCTCTGCGACGAGCGACTTGCCGAAATTGTAACCGAATGTTTCGACCTGCGTCCGGCAAGAATAATTCAAAAGCTTGACCTTCTGCGCCCGATTTACCGCCAGACTGCAGCTTACGGTCACTTTGGCAGGCACGATATTGACCTACCTTGGGAGCACACAGACATGGTCGAGCAGCTGCGTGACCGCGCAAAATAGTTTGTGTTCTAAGCGTTTAGGCATAATACGAATTTGGAGAAGCGTCAATGGATTTTGAAAACGACCGCGAAGACATAATCGAAGGGCGGAATGCCGTTATCGAGGCTCTTCGTGCAGGCCGCACAATAGACAAGATATTTATACAAAAAGGCGAAACCGACAAAACACTTGGGCACATCGCCTCCAAGGCGAGAGACTCGGGTGTCGTTGTTGTTGACGCGGACAAGCGCAAGCTCGACGGAATGAGCCAGACCCATTCACATCAGGGCGTTATTGCCCTTGCTGCGCTGCGCGAGTATTGCGAGGTTTCGGACATTCTTGCGATTGCAACGGAGCGGAACGAGCCTCCTTTCGTCGTAATTTGTGACGAAATAAGCGACCCTCAAAATCTCGGCGCAATTATCAGAACTGCCGAAGCGGCAGGCGTTCATGGAATTATTATTCCAAAACGCCGCAGTGCCGGTCTTACCTCCATTGTCGACAAAACAAGTGCCGGTGCAGCTGAGCACATGGCGGTTGCAAGGGTTGCAAATCTTACTTCCGCAATCAAAGAGCTTCAGCAGGCCGGTGTCTGGGTATACGGCACGGCGGCCGAAGGCTCTAACCCAATTTGGCAAACTGATTTGAAGGGTCCAATCTGTGTTGTCATCGGCTCGGAGGGCGACGGCATCAGCAGACTCATCAGAGAAAACTGTGATTTTCTTGTTAGCATTCCCATGCACGGCAAGGTTTCCTCTCTTAACGCCAGCGCCGCTGCCGCGGTTCTGATATACGAGGTTCTTCGTCAGCGCAAAACATAGTCTGCGTCTACTCCGACAATAATCTGATTACCGCGCAGTGGTGCCTTTCATACTACGAAAGCGGTAATCTCCTATTAGGGTGCGAAATGGATAATTTAAGCAACGAGAAAAAACTGAATCCAGGTGACTTTGCGGATCTCTCCGTTGACTCTATCCTTGCTGAGTTCAAGGCCGAAGAAGAGGTTGACGCCATAATTCTTGACGAAGCTAATGAACATACCCGCCGTATCGTCATGAAAAATGAAGGTCAAGCAATTGGGCAGTCAACTTTTTGCAGCTCAGAGGATTATATTGAGTCTGTCCGCGAAGATAGAACCTCCTTTGAAACGCGGAACACCCGAAAAGCCGATATTGACTTTACCAAAACAGCGCTTTCCAAGGAAGATGCGGCTTTCGGTGATGCTTTTATCGAGCCTGTTTTTACTCCTCCAGAGGAAAAACGAGCTAATTCCTATGCTGCGGATGTCGACGACACGGTAGTTTTCGTTAAAAAGTCTCGCGACGACGAAGCGTCGATTTGGGCCAAAACAGCCGACAGTGAGCAGGGCGGTGAGTATGCCCCTGCCGGAGAATATGAGAAATCCGAATACGCTCAGGACAACCGTCCCGAGCGAGAAACAGATATTAGGGAAAAGCTCTTTTCCCCTTTAATCGGTGCGATTACCGCTACCTCGTTGAAACGTGAGGAAAAGCGTAAAGCCGAAAAGGCACGTGCCGAAGAAGAATCGAAAAGACAGCTTCCGGAAATGAGCCCCGAAAAAGCCACAAGGCTCTACGTTGATCAAGCAATCTCAATGCGGCTGCGCTGCCTTTTTGCAACCGCGCTATGCCTTGTTCTGGTTTGGCTGTCTTATGGTTTTCCTGCAATGGGGCTATTAGGCAGCAGTCCACTTGTGCGCACACTTGTGTGTCTAATATTCGAACTTGTAGTAATGCTTGTCGGGCTGGATATTTTCACAAATGGTATCGTTTCTCTTTTCAAAAAGAGTGTGGGACTTGAATCTCTGATAGCGGTTTCATGCGTTGTTTCAATTGCAGATGCGATTTATATTATCATCTCAGGAAACACCGACGACGGACTGCCTTTCTGCGCTGTATCAGCGCTTTCTATGACCTTCGCTCTCTGGGGTTCATACCTCAACTGCAAAACCTACGCAATCGCTTTCCGCACAGCCTCCATACCAAAAGCTCCCTCAGTCATACTTTCCGAGGATGGCGGCGAGGAAACGGGGCGTGTTCTTGTTAAGGTGTCGCGTCCGGTTACGGGCTTTGTACGCAAAACTGAGGAAGCTGATATTTTTGAAAAAACATATTCTCTCTTTTCCCCGCTTTTCATCATATTCGCTTTAGTTTTAAGCCTTTTCTGCTTCTTCGCCAGTAAGGAATGCAACAACTTTATCCACACCCTATCTGCAGGATTATCCGTTTGCGCATCTTTCTCCGCGGTATTCGGTTTTGCATTTCCCTTCTACGTTCTGACGAAGCGCCTTGCCCGAAGCGGTGTAGCCATCGCGGGTTATGCAGGGTGTGCGGACCTCGGCAGAATTAGTCAGGTTGTTATTAAGGACAAGGACATTTTCCCTGTCCGAACTCTTTCAATTTCAAATTTAAATGTCTTAGAGGGCTTCTATCCCGACAAGGTCATTTCCTTCACCGCCAGCATGGTTGCTGCGGCAGGAATGGGCATAGCCTCTGTTTTTACAGAGCTCATGAAGAAAAACGGCTATTCTATGCAAAAGGTCGAGGATTTTGCATGTCACGAAGGCGGTGGAATAATCGCCAGGATAAACGGCGATCAGGTTTATGTCGGCTCTTCGAGCTTTATGCAGCTCATGGGCATCAGAATACAAAAGGGCACCGGCTCGAACAGTGCTGTTTATACCGCAATCAACGATGCGCTTGCAGGAGTTTTTGAGATTAACTATGTCCCCGTTACTTCCGTGCAAAAGGGCCTCGTCACACTTCTTCGCGGAAGAATTGAACCTGTTTTTGCGATTAGGGACTTCAACATCACGCCTCTTCTCGTAAAGCAGAAGTTCCGTCTGCCTAAGGAAAGCTATGATTTCCCCTCCTTTGCCGACCGTTACACTATCTCCTCTCCTGAAACCGAAGAAGGCGGAAGTATTGCCGCAATGTTCGCGCGAGGCGGACTCAATTCTGTCGCCGGACTAATTAAACGCGCCAAAACACTTTATACCGGCCTGCTGCTGTGCTCTGTTCTCTCGGTGTTGGGCGCATTTATGGGTATGATACTCATGCTCGCCATGTGTTGGTCCGGTGTTTACGACTCTGCAAGTGTAGGAAACGCCATTTCTTTTATGATTCTTTGGCTTGTACCGGTTTTCATTATTGCGCTCGGATTGAGACGCTAAGATACTCTTTGGTACAGCTCCATATCCATAACCCCCGACTTGCGGCTTACAGCTGTGGGTTGGGGGTTTTTTTAATCGATAAAAATATTTTTTAACAAATGTCATGAAATTTCATACTAATTCGCATAAAAATATTGTTGCAAATGATACTTTGCCTGTGTATAATCTTATAGTATGAGTTTTGACTGAGTCATGCTAAATATATAACTATCAAGTAAGGAGAAACCCCCACATGAGCTACGCAACAAAGAATATTCGAAATATCTGCCTAATGGGTCACGGAGGCAACGGAAAAACTAGTTTGGCCGAAAGCATTTTATTCATGACGGGCGCGACCGACAGACTCGGCAAGGTCGTCGACGGCACAACGGTTTCCGACTTTGACTCAGAAGAAATCCGCCGCAAAATTAGTATTGCCGATTCCGCAATGTTCTGCGAATATAACGGCGTTAAAATAAATATAATCGACACCCCGGGTTATTTCGATTTTTCTGGCGAAGTTAGCCAGGCTCTTCGCGTCGCCGATGCAGGCATCATTGTATGCTCCGCAAAAGACGGCTTAAATGTCGGCGCTGAAAAAGCATGGAAAATGCTTTGCGAAGCGAAGAAGCCCCGCGCAATTTTCATCTCCAAGACCGACGAAGAAAACGCAAACTACGACAAGGCTTTTGCCTCTCTGCGTGACAAGTTTGGCGTTTCCGTTTGCCCGATGGTTGCGCCCATTATGGAAGGCGAAAAAATCAAGGGGCTTATTGAGGTCGCAACGAAGAAGGCTTTCACCTTTGACGCAAAGGGCAAGCGCACTGAAATTCCGGTTCCCGAAAGCATGAAGGCCGAGCTTGCTAAGCTTTATAACACATTAGCGGAAGGCGTTGCAGAAACCAGCGAGGAGTTGATGGACAAGTTCTTCGGCGGAGAAGATTTTACGCCTGCCGAAATGAGTGCCGCTTTTGGCGAAGGTCTGCGCGATTGCACTATCTGCCCCGTTTTTTGCGGAAGCGCATATACGGCTTTGGGTGTTTCTCTTCTTCTCGATGCTATTGTCAATTACTTCCCGTATCCTCAGGAGGGTGGCGAGATAGTTAAGGACACAGCTGCTTCCTCCGCAATTATCTACAAGACGGTTTCCGATCAATATGGCAAGTTCAGCCTCTTCAAAGTTGTTTCCGGCAAGGTTACAAACGAAATGACACTTGTTAACCCCCGCACCGGAACAAGCGAGAAAATCGGTCACATCTATGTCATGCAGGGCAAGAAAAATATTGAGGTAAACGAAATTGGCTGCGGAGATTTGGGTGCGGTTTCCAAGCTTTCCGACTCCAAAACAGGCGATACTCTCTGCAACACCTCCATTAACAAGGCTCTCCCCGGTATTAACTATACCGCACCTTGTTACTCAATGGCTATTTCTCCCAAGGTTAAAGGTCAGGAAGACAAGATTGCCGCCGGTCTGACGCGTCTTGCGGAAGAAGACCTCACTTTCAAAATAGTAAACAACGCTGAAACACACCAGATGGTCATTTCCGGTGCCGGCGATATACACCTCGACGTTCTGTGCTCAAAGCTAAAGAACAAATTTGGCGTTGAAGTCGAACTATTCCCTGCCCGCGTACCCTATCGTGAAAGAGTCCGCAGCAAAGTCAAGGTAAACGGCCGTCACAAGAAGCAGTCCGGCGGACACGGTCAGTTCGGTGATGTATGGATTGAGTTTGAGCCGCAGTCCGAATCAGAAGACCTAATCTTTGAAGAGCACGTTTTTGGCGGCAGCGTTCCCAAGAACTTCTTCCCCGCAGTCGAAAAAGGTCTGCGCGAGAGCATCGGTCGTGGCGTTCTGGCGGGCTATCCCGTCGTTTTCCTAAAGGCCACTCTTGTTGACGGTTCATATCACCCTGTTGATTCCTCCGAAATGGCTTTCAAAACGGCTGCAAGCCTCGCCTATAAAGCAGGTCTGCCCACAGCTAGCCCCGTCATCCTTGAGCCTATAGGCTACCTCAAGGTCTTCATCCCCGACACCTATATGGGTGACATTATGTCTGACCTTTCCAAGCGCCGCGGTAACCCCATGGGCATGAGCGCAGCCGACGGAATGCAGATTGTTGAGGCAGAGGTTCCCATGGCGGAAATGTCGAGCTACGCTATCGACCTTCGTTCAATGACTCAGGGACGCGGAAGCTTCAGCTTCGAGTTCGTACGCTATGAAGACGCTCCCGCAATGATTCAGCAGAAGATTATCGAAGATGCAAAAGCACTTGCTGCCGACGCTGAATAACGACAACTAATATGAAAACACCGGAATTCAGTCATTGATTGAATTCCGGCGTTTTCAATTTGAGGTCTGCCTTTTTATCGCCTACATCATGTCAACCGATATATCCTCTCCCATGCCGGTTAAGCCGTCGAGAACAATCACATTTCCCGAAAGGTCCTTTGCAAAGCCCTTGACAGGCCCGAAAGGCGCAATGTATTTTGTTGAATGCATGCCAAAACCCTTTGTTAAATAATAGGCATCGTCAATTTCAAACAAAATGTCCACTGCACCAAACTTATCGAAAACACGCCAGTTACCGTCGTTAAGATGCTCAAACTCAACCGGCGGCAGTAGATGAAGCTCGCCGTTATACCACAGCAGGTTTTCGCTGAATTTCTCGGGACTTTGGGCTTGGTTTTTGCATAGATTGAAGCCTAGTGGCTTGCCGTTTGAAATGCCCATACCTGTAAGCCAGTCATAGTGCATATGAAGCGGATAGTAGCCCTTATGGTCATCGATTATACCCACGGAGTTTTCATTCATCGTGAATTCCTTTTCACCGATTTTAATCTTGCCCTCGGCTCTGAAAAACTCTTTTTGCGTGTAAACCGGTCTGTTTTCGCCAAAGGGCATAACAGTAACGCTGGGTTCCGCGCAGGAGTTGAAGACGACATCCACCGCCATGGGTGTTTTTTTATTGGACTTGGGTGAGTAGTCTGCTTTAATAAACACTTTTCCGTCCTGAAACTGATTATTAATGCTCGCCTCAAACGCGCCTGTTTTAAGCTTGTTTGTGCTGTTTATTAGCGAGTTCTTGACGCACTTTCTCGGTGCACCAAAAATTTGATTTGCGACAACCTTCTTTGATTCTCTATCATAAAACATAAGTACATTGAAAACGGCCATTCCCATATCGTAAATTGCTCCGCAAACAAAACCCTCGTCGAAGCAAATTTCGTAGGCCTCCCACTCTCTGATTCTAAGGCTTTTCATAAACCCGGGAAGAAGCGGAGAAACCGGCTTTTTTGCATCAATGATGTTTAAATTCTTTATTGGCCCGTCAAAAGCTCCGAACACACATTTTCCGTCGGTTACGATAGCGTCGGGGGCTTTTTGTGGGCGTCTGGCCTCATTAATATAAGCCGGATATGTAAAGTCTTTTGTCTGCTTCATTAATATTCGTCCTTTCCTTTTGCAGCTTATTTTTGATGGTCTCTGAGAAAAGATAAAACTCACTTAACCACAAATCGCCTTTTCAGCATATGTCCGCCAATATTTCGCATTACTTCTAATTTACAAATTATTATACCAACGATTTGTTACTATTGCAACAATTTTAAGGCACTCATTAACGTCTTTTTATGACATTATCCTTAGCACCCAGTCGAAAGCCGTCAGCTTGGAATCCCTCAATCAGGCAAGATTGACACAATTGCCCTGCAGTGATAAAATAACTGGTAATGCATTTTGAGTTCATTGCAATATGTGCAGAATACATCTATCAAGAATGTCAATATCCCACCTTCCCGAAAACATGGAGGTTTATATGGAAAGAAAAAAACATGACGGCGTTTACTTTTTCTGGTCAGCGTCAATCGTAATATGTATGCTCGTTGCCATTTTTGTTCTCGGCTTCTCATCCTGCAATAAAGGCGCGGACGCTCCTAAAGCATCCCCAACAGCATCACCTGAAGCCTCTGATTCCGCAGCTTCTCCCTCACCTAATGGTACAAACGAGCCCAGTGTTGTTACTACCCCGACAGCAAACAGCACGGAAACTCGCTTAGCCGAGACGGCGGATATGGGGCAGGAATACGTTGATAAATTTGTTTTTTTAGGCGACAGCACCACCTATGGACTAGGCTACTACGATGTGGTAGATGTAAATCAGGTTTGGACCCCCGTTAGCGGCACACTCACACTAAACCTTTGGAGTACGGCAACTATCGACTATCATGATGGAACAGAAATTTCGATTAAGGATGCCTTAACAGCTACACAGCCGGAATATATTATGATTACGCTTGGTGTCAACGGCATTTCTTTCATGGACGAGCAGTATTTCATAACCGAATACACGAATTTGGTTTTAGCAGTTAAAGAAGCAAGTCCCAACACCAAGATTATTCTTAATTCAATCTATCCCGTTTCTGCAAGCTATCCTACAGAGAACGGAATCACAAACGAAAAAATCGACACTGCCAACATATGGGTTGAACGCATCGCAAGCTCGACCGGTGTCAAATTTCTTGATAGCGAAAGCGTAATCAAGGATTCAAACGGCGCAATGCCCGATAGCTTAAGCAACGACAAAGCTCTGCACCTCAACGCCGACGGATGTAAGCTTGTTATAAATTATCTTCGCACTCATGGCTATAAATAAACTAAAACATAAAAGTTATAAGGATGGAACAAAGCGAAAATGACAAAAAAGCACATTGCACTTATTGCCGTAATACTCTCATTATCCTTGCTTGCCGCTTGCGGCGGAAAAACAGCTGAAATTCGTGACGACGTAGCTGTAAGCGATGTATCCGCGGCTGTATCATCTGTTCTTGGCGACGACACACTCGTTGCCGTACCGGAAACATATTATGCCGGTTCCATGAAAATGGACGTTTCGGAGTTTGACGGTTATGACGTTAGAATCAACTCCAAGGGCATAAACATCGATGAATTCGGTGTTTTTAAGGCTAAAGACAGTTCTCAGGTGCCGGCTGTCGAGCAAGCCGTTAACGATTACCTTCAGCTCCGTCTAAAAACTTGGATGGAAGAATATATGCCCGAGGAGAAGCCGAAGCTTGAAAACGCAGAGGTGCGGACAGTCGGCAATTATGTCATGTACGCTATCTTATCTGACGACGACAAATCCGAGGCCTTTGATGCCTTCAACAAAAGTCTAACGAAGTAACTTTCATCGCACTTTCCACTAATTAATAAGTGTAACTATATTAGGTGGAAATGTGCGATTTGTGCGGATTTGATTTAACTTGCAGTTTTCCCCTTTTTCTGTTATACTGGCGTCGAAATGACCGATTTCACTGGTTAGGTGGGTATCATATGCCAAATTCAAAGCATAATTCGGCCAAACGTGGGAAACAGCGCTCATCTGCTGTTCAAGTCTGTGTCCTTCTGGCATTAATCTGCGTTCTGAGTGTTATAGTCTATAGAAATGCTACTATTGAACCTCAAATCATGGTGGAGGAAAGTCCTGTAGTTGAACAACCCGTTGTTTCCACAGAGCCCGAAACACCAACGCCGACAGCAAGTCCAGATCCATCCCTACCCGAATTTAATCCTCAGGCAGTAGACGGCACAAAGCCCGAGCTGCTGATTTCGGAAACCGCAATAATGTCCGGTGAGCAAGCTGTTGACTCATATAGCTTCGATACTCTAATTGACTTTGGTCTTCCAGAGGATTACACCGACGTTCAGGGCATCGTCACCTTCCGAGGCAACAACTTCCGCGACAGCGCATCATACGGAACAGCAAATGTTGTCAACAAGTGCTTCTCGGACAGCTATTGGACTGTTCAGACCTCTTCTCTTCAGTCACCAAACGGCACAGTTTGGACGGGCAGCGGATGGGTTGGCCAACCGCTTATGATGACATGGCCAAAGGAAGTTCGTGCGCACATGAATATGTACGACTGGGCTAAAAATGCCGACACACTGACAGAGGTCATCTATGCCACGATGGACGGTAATATTTATTTTCTCGACCTGCTGACAGGTCAGAAAACACGTGACAATATGAATCTCGGCTATACCTTCAAGGGTGCTGGAGCTCTCGACCCAAGAGGATATCCCATCTTGTATCTCGGCGCAGGATATAATAGCGCAAATGGTACTTCAAGAGCTTTTATAATTAACCTGCTCGACTGCTCGGTGATGTATAACTTTGGAGCCGCAGATCCCTTTTCGCTGCGTGGAACGCTTTCATTCTTCGATGGCAGCGCTCTTGTCGATGCCGAAACCGACAGGCTGATTTACCCCGGTGAAAATGGGATACTCTACATAATGAAGCTCAACACGAACTATGACGCCGCCTCCGGAACTCTGTCAATAAGCCCCTCAGAGGTCATAAAGTGGAGGTATAACGGCACTCGCACTACTAAGAACACATTTTGGCTTGGTATGGAAGACAGTGCAGTTATCTGGCGCGGGCACATTATTATGTCCGATAACGGCGGAAACCTGATGTGTCTTGACCTTAACACACTGACTCTTGATTGGGTTCAAAATGTTCAGGACGACACGAACTGTACTCCGGTGCTTGAGCTTGAGGACGGCCACCCCTATGTTTACACCAGCACTTCTTTCCACGGTGGCTGGAGAGCTCCAATGAGCGGAACCGCCGCAATACCAATTTGGAAGATTGATGCTTTAACTGGCGAAATCGTTTGGCAAAAGGATTACACCTGCTTTACTGAGGACGGTGTTTCCGGCGGAACTCAGGGTACTCTCGCCATCGGAAAAAACAAGCTTTCCGACCTTATCTTCGTGCCTGTAGCGCGAACCCCGAACGCAGGTACCGGTATACTCGCCGCATTAAACAAGCATACCGGAGAAGTAGTGTGGGAAGTCCAAACTCAAATATATAGCTGGAGCAGTCCTGTAACCGTTTATGACTCAGACGGCAACGGTTACCTTGTTTACTGCACCGCGGGCGGATATATGTATTTCCTTGATGGTCTTACAGGTGAAGCGCTTGATTCTTTGGATGTCGGCGGAAACGTCGAAGCCTCTCCGGCAGTTTACAACAACACTATTGTTGTCGGAACCCGAAGAGAGCTAATTTGGGGCATTACGATTACATAGTGTCTCTTTAACCCCTTGCTTTGACACATTTAAGGCATCTGTCGGTGATACCGATGGATGCCTTTTTTACGCCCATTTTTAGGGTTTTTAAGTTCAAACACTAATTCTGTTTAACCTTTTTTTCGCGCTTTTTAAGAAAATAGGTATTGCATAAATCCAAAAGTTATGTTACTATAATCAAGCGCTGTTAAGGCGTGGCCATATCCGGGTGTGGCGCAGTTGGTAGCGCGCTTGACTGGGGGTCAAGAGGCCGCATGTTCAAGTCATGTCACTCGGACCATAGAAGCACCACTATTTTGATAGAATAGTGGTGCTTCTGTTTTTACCACAAAGCCTGTAATATCAAGGCTTTTAACCAATTTATATTAATAATAGCAGCCGATGTGGTGCTGTTTCCGCAGCGGCTACTTTCATTTCCGGAAATTTTAAGATTTATAGCCGCTTGTTTTCGTGTAGTTTTTGGGTTTCGTGGCATTTGAGGGGGTAATCGTGAAAGTTGTGGGTATAGTATTCTATTATAAATCGGATTAACGGCATGAATAATGCTGTGATGATTCGGCAAACAATCATTTGATTACTTGCATCATTATTAAGGCTAGTAACAAAATAATCGAATATTAATTTTCTAACTCTTATTTGCTATGTTCGATCCCGGTCAATTGCTCCAAACATTGACCGAAGCATTGATACGATGCTTCGGTCAACTCTTTTATTATTCGTATTAAGAAAGCCTGCAACACAAGGGATTTGCCCGACATGGGTATTCAAAATCCTTTGTATTGCAGGCTTTTTCTGCGTTGTGGTGCTTTTCCGGCACTTTCGGCTCAAGACGCAATTTGAATACCCTATGAGGAATAATAAAAGAGTTCTACGAAAAATAACAGGGTTCAAGGAAAAATAAAAGTGTATGATTCACTTTGCCCAAACACTTTAATCGATAGTGTTAGTTGGGCTATTCCGTCCTTTTCGCAGAATACTTCGAGGATTTTCTCTTCTTGACGCCATCCTCACCGACCGCTACATTGCTTCGGCGAGTACGCTCCTCTTGCACTCTGCTGAATATTTCTTCTGGGATAATCGGCTCGTTGTTGCCTTCGGAAGCGCATCTGTCCACTTCACCATCATTGATTCTCCGATTACCAAAAGAACGAAGCCCTACTGAAAGGACGATGCCTAGAAAATAATATTCAGAATAAAGAGTAGACTTCGGCTGATTTGGTGGACAAAACGTCAAAATTGTGCTAAAATAGTGTAAATAAAGATACAAATTCAATAGGAGGCTAATATGAATTACTCCATTATTATTAAAAGAATCAGAGATAAACTGTTTCTTACTCAAACTGAATTGGCTGAAATGCTAAGCGTTTCTTTAACTACGGTTTGCAGATGGGAAAATAAAGTATTTGAACCTACGATGAAAGTTAAATGATTATTTCACGGTTTCAGTACCGGGTATACACGTGAATGATACCGTCGATACACGCTGAAGATACCGCCAGTATTCGATTGGATACCGCCCTGATGGGCGGCATCCGTCATCGTCAAATTT
>JAGPMA010000004.1 GCA_018053145.1 Oscillospiraceae bacterium
CCCTTCAGCCGGTGCCGGCACAGCAAGTGTTACGCCATCTGCGCTGATAAACGCAACACATTCCGCAAAGCTTTTCGCCAGCAGTAGATTTTCAATTTGTGTTTCCATCATAGAGTAGGTTGCCATATGCAATGTTTTTGAGAGCGGAAAGAATGTAATCGTGCTTGATCCAGAGCACGAATTTGCAGACCTGTGCGATAATTTGGGCGGCTGCTTCGTGGATTTAATGAGTGGGCATTACATGATTAACCCTCTCGAGCCAAAGAGCTGGGACACCGGTGGAGAGCTTTATGAAAAAGGAGTTCCGTCAGCATTTGTACAATCCACAAAATTAAGTCAGCACATCTCCTTCCTAAACAAATCACTAATCTGCTGAACCACCAGCGTAAGAACAACAACCAGTGCCGCCAGCGTCACCATCAGTGCCTGATCCTCTCGACCTGTCCGGTTGAGTAAAATATTAATCACCGCGACAATTATTCCAACGGCAGCAATCTTAAATATGAGGTCAACGTCCATATTTCCTCCCGTGTGTATAGAAAGCCTTTATAATCAAATGAGAACGGCGGCAAGCATCAGCCCGAATGTAAGCCCCAGCCCCGTGTAAAGTTTTGCTCCCTGCCGAGCTTTTTCGGCGCTTCTTTTCAAATCTTCCCCCAAGTGGCTGATGCAGACATTAATGGCCTCTGACTGCTCGATTTCCGAATATCTACCCAGATAATTCCCAACTCTGCAAAGCTCCTGTCTTTCTCTTCCGGATAAGGAAATGCTTTTGTCATTCATCGCACAGCCGCTCCAGATTTCAGAAAGACTTTCCTCCCCGAAGGTCTTCATCTTTTCATTTAGGTTTACATAATAGTTGCGCAGTTTGGAGTTTGATAATTTGCTAAGTTCAGAAAATATATCAGGAATCGATACTGAGCCGTTTTTCAATTCGGCGTCAATGAAGCGGAGAGAATCAATTACGCCTGCAAGGCAGCTTTGACGAAAATACAGCTTCCTGGCCTGTCCTATACCAAGCAAGGTGCTGGCACATATCAGCAAAATTGCTCCCACTACTTTCACGTTAGTTCCTCCATGGTATAATGCCTTTTTCCGCCGCGGTTTTCTATTATTACTGCCCTGTCAAAAATCCTTCTGTCAAGCAATTTTCGATATAGGGCACGCTCGGAAAGGTCAGAAATGCCTGTGCCGTGAGCCGTTGCCAAAAGTGTTACGCCACAGTTCGCGGCTGTTTCTGCAGCCTCAATGTCCTTGGGCGAGGTTATTTCGTCAAAAGCAAGTATCTGCGGCGCCATCGAGCGCAGAACAAGGAATATTCCCTCGCTCTTTGGAGCACCGGTTAACACATCAGTCCTCCCTCCCACGTCAAAGCAGGGTTGTCCCTCAAAGGTACCTGCCACTTCTCCACGCTCATCAATAAGTGAAATCCTTTTTCCACTGTCCGACATCAGACGTACAAGCTCACGCAAAAGAGTTGTTTTTCCAGCCCCGGGTGGTGATACAATAATTGTTGATTTAAATCCGCCGTCTGTCAGTGCTGAATACACAATGTCCGCGCAGCCGCGTTTTTCCCTCGGAATTCTGATACACAGTGAGGATAGCCTCCTTATACTAGTTATCCTGTTATCATCAGTCACGACTGTTCCGCAAAGCCCCAGGCGGCAACCGCCTTCGGCTGTTACAAAGCCCATCCTTATGCTTTCGGCATATGTATGCGCGGATGCGCGTGTCGCAATTTCCAACACCAATTGAAGCTCCGCGGCAGTTACCTTATGCAAGGGAAGTATTTCAACTTCACCGTTCGGTAAAACTATTGTCGGGCTTCTTCCGATGCGAAGACGAATCTCCTCCGCCCCGTTTGTGAAATTATCCGGCAAATCTAAGACCTCCGAGCGCAGACTCGGCGGCAAAAGCCTTACGGCTCTGAAAAATTCCTGTGCGGCAGTTTGCATTTATAGTTCACCCCCGCTTAAGCATATTTGACTTGTCCGTGTAATATTACCTTTAATAACAATTCCTTTTAACTTTTTGAAATATTAAAAAAGACACGACAGCCATAACATTGGTTGTCGTGTCTCTAGATATATTTTTGTAAGATTTTATTTGATTACTTAATTTTTCTGCACTCAAGATAATACCGCTTATCGCGTGCAGGTCCAATTGAGAAGCTCTTTGCAGGAAAAACTCCACTATCCATAATAGAAGGGAAAAGCTCATTTTTGTCCATTGCGGGCAAAAGCAAGCCGGCGCAATGGGGTCTGCCTGCCATCTCAAGTGCTGCTTCGTCATCGTGGATATAGTCGAGTTTCCCACCGTGTGTCTTGATATACTCAACGCAGAACCTTTGAGAAACAGCAATGAGGTTTCCGATGGTATGACCTGTTACCGTGATTTCTTCTGTAGCGCCACCGCAGGCAAGGGTGATTTTGTGAGCTGTTATTCCTGTTTTACAGGCAGCCGAAAAATAAGCTCTTGCTTCCTCGAAATATGTTTTCGGTTCAGTTTCAAATAAGACCCTGTGAATAGGCTCAAAGGCAATTGATGAATCGTGAATGTTCACGAGCTCCGCCAAACCAAAACGTGCAGGATGATTCTCTCTTTCAGCAGGTGTCAAGCCTTCTCTGATTGTTTCCCAGCAAAGACGCGCGGTTGCCAAGCTGTGGTTTCCATCACCCATAGCGATGATAACGGGTGCTTTGCCGTTAAGTGCATAGCGTTTTTCAAGATATTCTGGCTCTGCAAGCTTTTCAAGCTCGCTTTGTACCTTTTCAGCTGCCGCACCGCAAACACGCATTCCCGTGATATGTCCGCCGCCGTCCATCAGGTCAAAATCGTAGAGCTTTTCGCCCTCTTCTATACTTCCAAACACTTTGTTTTCCGTGTCATCGATGAACACAACAATATGCGGCAGCTCAAGTGCCGCGCCCTCACGAATCTTAACGCGCGGTGGAAGTCTTGATTCCACAGTGCCCTCAGTTGCATGTACGGGAGAAACCGAAGCCGCCCTGTAATCGTATGCCTCAAGATCAATCAATCCTACAAGTCCGCGGCGCTTTTCATTAGCCGTCAACTCGCGCTCAACATATATGTATGAGTTTTCGATATTCTTGAATACACCTTCTGAAAGATATTTTGCCATTGTTCTGTTTATCTTTTCAGTTTCCTCAAAAGTGTCTTTCGTTTCGAGATAAGCCTCGGGCAGAATCAGCCGCAGTGTTGACGGCGCAACTCCAACTTCTTTATCGACATCGTCCCAGTATTCAGGCGCGGATGTGTACTGGTCGCAGGCGATTACGCTCCAGCGACACATATCGACATCCTTTGGCAGAAGAATATCACCGGGAATGAACATATTTAACATAAAAGTATCCTCCAAAATGCATTGTTTTAGGATAATATCAAAAATGAGAGCTTTTTTCAATAGCTCAGAGCAAACTAATTTGAAAAATATACACTAAATATTCTGTCGAATAAGCTTTCTTTACTGAAAATTGTATGTTATCATCAGTCTAATCACCGAAAGGAGCATCTATATCTTAATGGAAAACGTACTTACAGTAAAAAGAGAATTGATTGCCGCTTATATCCCTGAAAAAGGAATTACAACAGAAAACGGCGACACAATGGTTGACATAATTATTAAACATTTTGAGTTTCTGCCCCGCCCCGAGGCAGAAAACGACCCGTCTCATAAGCAAATTATCCCCTATGTCGTCATTTGTAGAGGCGACGAGGTATTTTGCACACGCAGGCTGAATAAGGGCAACGAAACTCGTCTGCACGGTCTTTTATCTGTTGGCATAGGCGGTCACATAAATCCTGAAGAAGACGGCAGCGGTGACGATGTACTTTATCGTGGCATGAAGCGCGAAATCGAAGAAGAGGTCAGCATTGAGAACATGGGGCTTCTGACGCCGCGTGGAATTATCAACGATGACACTACAGAGGTTGGAAGCGTACATCTCGGTCTTTTTTACACACTTGAGGTCACAGGCGAGGTCAAAGTCCTTGAAACAGAAAAGCTTGAGGGTTTCTGGATTAAGCGTGCTGAAATGTCAGCCATATCAGACCAGATGGAAACTTGGTCGCAGTTTGTGGCGCAGGCTTTTTCATAATAGCTTAACTAAATAATTTGTGATTGAATAATTTTTGAAATTGCGCAAACACTTTTTTCGAGGTGATTGCATGAGTATATTATCTGATGAATCGGAAGTGCCGTTGGGACTCGGCATGGCGCTTGCAGCCAATCCGTATTCCATGAGTAATTTTGCGGCGATGACGAACGAGCAAAAGCAAGAGGTTATTAATCGCGCCCAAAGCGTAAAATCCAAAGCGGAGATGGAAGCCTTTGTCAGCACTCTTTCCGTTGAATAATGAAAAAAGCACAGTTTAATGCGAAGTGGTATAGTAGTATAAGGATGGCAGACACTTTCGTGTCTGCCATCCTTATACTACTATATTAATAATTCTCTTCTTTTTATATGGTATAAATCTTCCAGCTACTCTTCGCGCTTTAACACCGCACAGAGATAGTTCGTTAAATTGCACATGAATCACACTTGACTACTTTAAATAATTGCATTATTACACAATTTCTTCTTTATTTTCTTTTAAGCGTATGTTATTATACACACGGCTGGTAATTGACCGGCAGACTCAAAATAAGAGGGAGAAATTTATGGAAACAAAATTAAAGGAGAAATACGGTTTGCCGGTGGCTATCGCAATGGTAGTCGGAATAGTAATCGGCAGTGGCGTATTCTTCAAGGCAGAAAAAATTCTAGGTCTAACCGGTGGCAACCAAAAACTCGGTATTCTTGCTTGGCTCATCGGCGGCGCGATTATGGTTATCTGCGCTTATACCTTTGCAATTATGGCGACGCGATACAGCAAAGTTAATGGCCTCGTAGACTATGCAGAAGTGACCTGTGGAAGCAAATACGCCTATTTGCTTGGCTGGTTTATGACCACCATTTACTATCCGACACTGACGAGTGTCCTCGCATGGGTCAGTGCACGATACACTTGCGTGCTTTTTGGCTGGGATATAACTGGCGGAGCCTGCCTTGCAATCGCCGCATTTTTCCTATGCACAAGCTATGCGGTCAACGCTCTTTCCCCTGTCCTTGCCGGTAAATTCCAAGTAGGGACTACGGTTATCAAGGTCATCCCCCTCATTCTCATGGGCGTTATCGGACTAATAGTCGGTTTGTCAAATGGGTTGACTGTGCAGAACTTTACAAACATCGTAGATCCGTCAAAGAACACCGGTCACGCTCTTTATGCAGCTGTTGTCGCAACAGCTTTCGCCTATGAGGGCTGGATAATTGCAACAAGTATCAACGCGGAGCTCAAAGACGCAAAGAAAAACCTGCCCCGTGCTCTTGTTATCGGAACTATCGCTGTCGTCATCATATATATTCTTTATTATGTAGGTCTTGCCGGCGGAGTTTCAAACGACGTTATGATGAAGGGCGGACAGGACGGCGCTAAGATAGCTTTTGAAACTGTCTTTTCAAAGGTCGGCGGAACGGCTCTGTTTGTGTTTGTCATCATCTCCTGCCTTGGTACGCTGAACGGCCTTATGCTCGGAAATGTTCGCGGTATGTATTCTCTCGCCGTCAGAAATGAAGGCCCCAAGCCTGAAATGTTTAAGCAGGTTGACCCCGTTACTAATATGCCCACGAACTCCTCAATTCTCGGCCTCTTCCTCGCAGGCTTCTGGCTTCTCTACTGGTACGGAGCTATTGTACTTCAAATTGCTGGTCAAACTCCTTGGTTCGGCGCTTTCTCCTTTGACACTTCGGAGCTTCCGATAGTAACCGTCTACGCTGCGTACATTCCAATCTTTTTCGCAATGATGGTAAAAGAAAAGGAACTCGGAGCATTTAAACGCATTATTATGCCGATTTTAGCTATATGTGGTTGCCTTTTCATGGCTTTTGCCGCCTGCGACACCTATAGAATAACCGTTTTTTATTATCTTATAGTATTTGCTGTTTTCATGATAATCGGTGCGTTCTTCATGAAGAAGAAGGCTTCCGAGCCTGTTAAAGCTCCTGCAAAAAGCGTTAAAAAGAAATAAGCTTAACTATTTAAAAATGCCTCCGTGAAACGGAGGCATTTTTTGTGTAAATAAGAACTGCTATTGAGTTGAGTCGCAGTTTTTACACGGGCAGTTTACAAACGAAGAACCGCTCCGGTGAGACGGCAGAGTATCACCCGGAACGGTTCATGTTTTGCGCGGTATATATCAACAGGTGGGCCTGCCGATAAGCAATTATTCCTCGGGAACTCTGATTTCCTTAATGTTAAAGTCCCTGCCGCTCAGTATATCGAAACCCTTGCTCCCGCACTTCGTACATGTGCCATTGCTTTTAAGCACATTAAAAACCGTACTGCATTCTTTGCAAATTCCGTTGCCCGGCATTATTTCGATTTCCAATTTGGTCTTCTCCATAAATGTTCCGTCAACAGCTGCAGGAAAACACTCTTCAATGTACATGGGCACAACGGGAGAAAGCTCCCCGATTTGTAATACGATTGTTTCCACTGCGGTAATTCCCTGCTCTTTGGCAAGTTCATCGACCACACGTACAATCTCCATCACTATTCCAAGCTCATGCATAGATTATACCTGCCTTATTATCATTTTGCAATTAGTTTAATCTTATTTAGAAAAAGAATTGCTGACCTTTTTCGCGACTATTTTGACTTCACGCTTGAGCATTGTCTTTAGAACAACAGGCTTGATTTTCTCGAAGGAAACGCCCTCGCCGTCATAGACTCTTTCAAGGTGAATTGCATCAAACTTGCACTTTGTTGTGCACTGACCGCAGCCGACACACATATACTCGTCAACTATTGCGGCACCGCATCCGAGACAGCGCTCAGTTTCCTTCTTCATCTGCTCTTCGGTAAAGGTTACGCGATTATCCTTGAAGGATTTTGTGCTTTCGTGGTTATGTCCCGGAGTCTGGCGCGGAGTGTTGTCGTATCCATTGATGATAAGATTACTCTTATCAATGGAAATATACTCTCTGCGGTCTCTGCCGTAAAGCAGATTCTGTCCCGGCTGTACATAGCGGTGGAGTGAAATAGCCGCCTGCTTGCCGGCTGCAATCGCGTCAATAGCGAACTTTGGTCCGGAATAAGCGTCGCCTCCGACGAAAACATCTGGCTGAGCTGTCTGATAAGTAAATGAATCCGCAACCGCCGTGTTTCCGCGTCCAAGCTCGACCTTGCTGCCCTCAATTAGAGTGCCCCAGTCGATGGACTGTCCGACAGAGAGAAGAACATAGTCAGCTGGGACTGTTATAACATTGTTTTCGTCATATTTAGGAGCAAACTTTCCGTTATCGAATACAGAAACGCACTTTTTGAATTCAACTCCGGTTACCTTGCCGCCTTCGACGACTACGCGTTTCGGACCCCAGCCGTTGTTGATGGAGATTTTCTCTGCGTTCGCTTCCTCAATTTCTTCTGGAAGCGCGGGCATTTCCTTTTCACCTTCAAGGCAGTACATATTGACTGTCTCTGCGCTCTCGCGGATTGCTGTGCGCGCCACGTCGATGGCCACGTTTCCGCCGCCGATAACGACAACATTGCCGGAAAGCTTTGTTTCGTTACCGAGATTCACATTGCGAAGGAAGTCTACTCCTGCGATAACGCCCTGTGCGTCCTCGCCATCAATGCCGAGCTTGCGTCCTGCCTGTGCGCCGATAGCAAGATAGAATCCCTTATATCCCTGAGCGCGCAGCTCGTCTAGTGTAACATCCTTGCCGACCTCAACTCCGATTTTGAACTCAACGCCCATTTCGCGGAGAATTTCGATTTCGGCATCAATGACTTCCTTTTCAAGTCTGAAGGATGGAATTCCGAGAGTCAGCATGCCACCGAGTCTTTCGTGCTTTTCAAATACGGTTACAGAATAACCATCGAGAGCAAGATAGTATGCGCAGCTAAGTCCCGCAGGGCCTGCACCAACAACAGCGATTTTTTTATCACTGTAGTCGTGACGCTTCTTGGGTACAAAACGCACTTCGCTTTTCAGTTCCTGATCGGCGATAAATTTCTTGATTTCATCGATTGCGATAGGCTGATCGATTTCGCCGCGAGTGCACTCGGATTCGCAGGCATGAGGACAGATACGTCCGCAAACTGCGGGGAAGGGGTTTTCCTTTTTGATAAGGTCGAGAGCCTCTGTGTATTTACCCTGTGCTGCAAGTCTGATGTAACCCTGAACGGCAATATGTGCAGGACAGGTGGATTTACAGGGAGATGTACCGGAATCAACAACATTTTTACGGTTGATACGGTAATCGGCGTTCCACTTTTCCTCGGTCCATTTGTAGTCGCGCGGCGTAACCTTTGTGGTGATGTCTGTGACAACGGGCTTCTTTGAGCATAGCTTCTGTCCGAGTTGGATAGCGTTCATTGGACAGTTTTCAGCACACTGACCGCAGGCGACGCAATTTTCCTTGTCGACCTTAGCAACATAGTTCGAACGTGACATATCGTTATTCTTAAACATCGTGCTGGTACGCAGCGCATAGCAGCCGCAGCCACAGCAATTGCAAATTGCATGGGTTTTTCCCGAGCCGTCGGTGTTCGGGATTTGATGCATAAGTCCATTTTCTTCGGCGCGTCTTATGATTTCGTCAGCTTCCTGACGTGTAATCTCACGACCGCGACCTGTACGGATATAGTATTCGGCAGCATGATCGAGTTGAATGCACATATCCTCTTTAAGGTGACCACAGCCCTCGCCAAGAATTTCTCTTGATGTACGGCAGGAGCAATTTGAAACTGAATACCTGTGAGCATCATCAAGATACTTTGAAACCTCTTCATAGGAACATGCACGAGAATTACCGTCGATAGCTTTTTCAATAGGGATAACGCGCATAAGTCCAACGCCGACAGGGAAAGCACCCGAGGATTTCGGACCGCGTACTCTGCCGTATGCTTCAAAAGCTGCGGCTATCTGAGGATACTTATAGGGGTTTGTAGGATGGTTCGCCATCATTTCCATGATGCCGGGAATCCATGAGTCATACCAGAAAACGTCAACGCCGTCGATGGTGTTAACAAAGCAAACGCCAGCGTCTGCAAGCTCATACAGGCAGCGCTTGGTCGTTTCTAAATCCTTGCCGGAAGCTTTTGCAATTTCCTCCGCATTCTTGCGGACACGGAAATCCATGCCCATAGCAACCTCAGCCATTTCGTCTGTAACGACAGGCTCCAAAATCATATATTCCGGATCTGTCCACGTATAGGATGCGGTCATGCCTGACTTCTGACCGTTCTTTTTGTTGCCGACTTTGTTTGCGAACATTAATACTTTTTCTTTGTGTTCCATCTTCCTTTACCTCTCCTTAAAATCGTTCTGTTATCTGGATGTTAGACTTGCTTTCATCCTGCTTGAAACCATTTTTTTGGTTTCTTGTGATATATTGTGAAATGTTATCTGGTCTGAAGCAGCTTGGTCTGTTTAGCAATCCACAATCTGCTCACACCTGTTTGACAATATAATAACATGCCTCCCGGGGGGTGTCAATATTTCTAGCATAATAAAGGATTATTTCAGCATTATCACTTGCATTACTCATTCTGCTTATGGTATAATACACACGTGGTACGTGGTTGTACCACTTTTAGGAGGTATATTGTATATGGAATTTTCAAAGCTCAGCGCTCCAACACTCAAGGAGCTGTTTATCGAACAGCTCGAAAACATGATATTATCAGGAAAATTGACAATCGGTGAAAAACTCCCCTCTGAACGAGAGTTAGCCGAGTCCATGCATATAAGCCGCAGTGTTGTTAATGCTGGAATGTCGGAAATTGCGGACAAGGGATTTCTTGAAATCGTTCCGCGCAGCGGCACCTATGTAGCGGATTATCGCAAAAAGGGAAAGCTGGACACCCTGGTTTCCATCATGAAGTTCAACGGTGGAACTCTTCCCGATTCGGACATCCTTTCGATTCTTCAGATTCGAAAGGTGCTGACAGCTCTCGCACTTGAACTTGCAATTCCAAGAATCACGGATGAAGAGGTAAAGCAGTTGTTTAAATGCTCCGCCCAGCTTGATAAAGCCACCGACAGCGTTCATGCCGCCGATCTTGTATTTGAGTTTGATCACCTGCTCTGCGGTTTTTCGGGTAATACTCTGCTCCCACTGATATTTTATTCGTTCAAAGCCCCCAACACCACCCTATTTGAGAGGTTCTTCAGACTTTATGGCTTTGATGTAATGCGCAAGAGAACAGACGCACTTTGCGTGGCCATCCGTGCTCGTGACCTCGATTCAGCTAAAGAAATTTTATCACACTCCATCAACGAAACTATTTCCGGCACAACCACCATTTATAGATAAGTTTTAGACCGGATAAATAAAGAAGCACAGGACACAATGTCCCGTGCTTCTTTATTCTATTCTTGTATACAACTTTTCGCAAAATCCATGAGATACATGCCATAATCGGACATTTTAATTTTCTCGGCAACCTCAAGAAGCTTTTCGAGGGTGATAAGCCCGTTATTGTAGGCTACCTCCTCTAGGCAGCCGATTTGCAAGCCGGTATTGTCTCGATAGTCTCTAATTGCGATAGCGGCATCTAGCAATGAGCTTGAATTTCCGGTATCGAACCATGTGACATCCTTATCCAAAGCAACAACATGCAGGTCGTCCATTCGAAGGTAAGCATTGTTTACGGAAGTTATTTCAAGCTCGCCTCTTGCCGAGGGCTCAACAGTCTTTGCAATTTCAATTACTCTGTTATCGTAAAAATACAGACCAGGAATGATATAGTTCGACTTTGGATTCACCGGTTTTTCCTCAACGCTTATAACTTTTCCATCGCTGTCAAACTCAACCACACCGAAGGGGCGTGGGTCCTCCATGTAACAGCCAAAAACAGTTGCGCCAAAGTTGCTTTCCTTCGCCGTCATCAGTTTTTCATGAAGCTTGTCCCCGAAGAAAATATTGTCTCCCAGTGCAAGACAAGCTCTGTCATTTCCAATGAAAGTCTCTCCCAATATGAAGGCATCGGCAATGCCGCGTCTTTCAAATTGTTTAATATACGTTATTTTTGCCCCAAAACTATCTCCATCGCCCAGAAGATGCTCAAACTGAGCCTGTTCATCCGGCGGAACAATAATTAGAATATCCGTTATCCCCATTTCGAGCAATAAGGAAAGCGGATAATATATCATAGGTTTATCATAAACAGGTAATAGCGGCTTGCAGACTGAATGCGTTATCGGATACAGTCGTGTACCCTTACCCGCGGCAAGAATAATTCCTTTCATTTCTACCTCCGGTTGTGCGATATCTATATCCATGACTGAGTATATCACAACGCAAGAATAGTTCAAGCAATTAAATTAATCTTTAATGCCTGTTCATAATGAGTTAAAGCTCTGAATAGCCTAAACAGTAGGCGTCACGACGAATTTTGTGCACATTGCACATTTTCTATAATATTATATCTAACTTGTTGTAGCAATAAAAGGTTTGTATTTTTGATTAAAATGCTTTATTATAGGTAATTGCTGAGAAAACTCTCAGCTGAGGAAAATACTTAGAGGAGTGAATTTATGCAAAACTATTTCTGGATTGGCTTCGTCGGCGCCTTCATCGCACTGTTGTATGCCTTAGTTCAGAGCCGCAAGGTCTTGAAGTTCTCAGAGGGTAACGAGACCATGCAAAAGATTGCCGCCGCCATTCGCAGCGGTGCAAATGCTTACCTTAAGCGTCAATACAAATCAGTCGCGATATTCTTTGCTGTAATGGCGGTTATCCTGGGGGTACTCGCTTATTTTGGACTGGTATCCAAATTTGTTCCGTTTGCGTTTATCACAGGCGGAATTTATTCATCTCTGGCCGGATTTATCGGAATGAAAATAGCTACAAGTGCAAATGCTCGTACAGCTCAGGCAGCTAGCGAAAGTCTTAACCAAGGCTTAAAGGTTGCTTTCTCTTCCGGCTCTGTTATGGGATTTACAGTCGTGGGACTTGGAGTACTCGACATTACTGTATGGTTCACAATTCTTCGTTTTGTTTTTCATTGCGAGGCGGACGTAATTGCTAACACAATGGTTATGTTCGGAATGGGCGCTTCGGCTGCCGCTTTGTTTGCTCGTGTAGGCGGAGGAATTTTCACCAAAGCCGCTGATGTCGGTGCAGACCTTGTTGGAAAAGTTGAAGCCGGAATTCCAGAAGATGACCCCCGTAACCCTGCCACAATCGCTGATAACGTTGGTGACAATGTCGGCGATGTCGCAGGCATGGGTGCCGACCTATATGAAAGCTATGTCGGGTCCATCCTCGCCACCTTTGCGATAGGCGCAGCCGCCGGTTATGGCTGGAACGGCATGTTCCTTGCTCTTTCGCTCGCGGTTGTCGGCATATTTTGCTCCGCAATCGGCACGCTCTTTATCCGCACGGGTGAAAAGGCTTCTCAGAGAGAGCTGCTTGCAACGCTTCGCAAAGGGACCTATATTGCGGCAGGCCTTGCCGCAGTTGCTGCCGCTCCCCTTTCATATTACATTATGAAAGACGTTGAAGGTGCAAAATGGATTGGCATCCTCATCTCGATTTTCTCGGGACTTGCAGGCGGCTGCCTAATCGGCTTCTTCACGGAATACTTTACTTCCGACACCTACAAGCCCACTCAAGAGCTTGCCGCTTCCTCCGAAACGGGAGCCGCTACGGTTATCATCGGCGGTATCTCTCTCGGTCTGAAATCGACCATAGCTCCTGTGCTCACTGTCAGTGTTGCTGTTCTTACAAGCTTCCTTGCTACAGGTGGTGCAGATAACTTCAGCGCAGGACTTTACGGCATCGGAATTGCCGCAGTCGGAATGCTCTCCACTCTCGGCATCACTCTTGCAACCGATGCTTACGGCCCAGTTGCGGACAATGCCGGCGGTATTGCAGAGATGGCGGGACTTCCCGAAGAAGTTCGCCACCGCACCGACGCGCTCGACAGCCTCGGAAACACGACAGCCGCAACCGGAAAAGGCTTTGCAATCGGATCGGCCGCTCTTACAGCTCTTGCTCTTCTTGTTTCCTACGTCAACATTGTTCAGACCAAGCTCGCTGAAACCGGAAGAGTTCTGGACATCACGCTTACTAATCCCTCGGTTCTTATAGGCCTTTTCATCGGAGCGATGCTGGTTTTTGTGTTTGGCGCACTTACCATGAGTGCAGTTCAGCGTGCCGCGCAAAACATAGTCGTTGAGGTGCGTCGTCAGTTCCGTGAAATTAAGGGGATTATGACGGGTGATGGCACTCCGGATTATGAAGCCTGTGTCGACCTTTGCACAAAGGGCGCGCTTCATGAAATGATTAAGCCTTCCGTTCTTGCTGTTATCATTCCAATTATCACCGGACTTATCCTCGGACCTGCCGGCGTTATAGGTCTTCTCGGGGGTACCACTGTTTGCGGTTTTGTTATGGCTATATTCATGTCAAACGCAGGCGGCGCTTGGGACAATGCCAAAAAGTATATTGAAAGCGGCAATCACGGCGGCAAAGGAAGCGACTGCCACAAGGCAGCAGTAATAGGCGACACTGTAGGAGATCCCTTCAAAGACACCTCCGGTCCCAGCCTCAACATCCTCATCAAGCTTTGCTCCACAGTTTCAATTGTTTTTGCGGGACTCATTGTCGCATACTCAATTTTTTAATCAATAAAAAAGACAGGTATTCACTTCGAATACCTGTCTTTTCAATATTTAATCGTTCCTTAGAGAGCATGTGTTATTTGGTCTCTACTTGCCCGCGTTCATGGCAAGGTATGCATTGATAAACCCATCGAGGTCTCCGTCCATAACGGCGTTAATGTTGCCGTTTTCAAAGTTTGTGCGATGGTCCTTTGCAAGAGTGTAGGGCATAAACACATAGGAGCGAATTTGCGAGCCCCACTCGATTTTCATCTGAACACCCTTGATATCCTCAACCTTTTCGAGGTGCTGACGTTCTTTAATCTCGGCAAGTCTTGATCGAAGCATACTCATCGCATATTCTCGGTTTTGATGCTGGCTTCGCTCTGTCTGACAGGAAACCACCACTCCAGAGGGAATATGTGTGATTCGTATTGCACTTTCGGTTTTATTAACGTGCTGTCCGCCCGCGCCGGAGCTTCTGTAGGTATCAACCTTCAAATCCTCCGAGCGAATTTCCATATCCGCTTCCTCGGTTAGAGCTGGCATAACCTCAATCGCGGCAAAGCTGGTGTGCCGGCGGCCCGAAGAATCAAACGGAGAAATACGAACAAGGCGGTGAATGCCGTTTTCACTTTTCAGAAAACCGTAAGCATTTTCGCCCTCAATTGAAATTGTCGCGCTCTTAATTCCGGCTTCCTCGCCGTCGAGCACGTCCATAATCTTGCAAACAAAGCCGTGGCGCTCGGCCCAGCGCTGATACATACGATAAAGCATTAATGTCCAGTCCTGCGCCTCTGTGCCTCCAGCTCCCGCATGGAAGGACAAAATCGCGCCGAACGAATCATATTCGCCTGTCAGCAGGGTTGAAAGCCGCGTATCTTGCAGCTTCTTATCCAGCGAATTGAAGCCCAATACCAGCTCGTCAAGCATCGACTCATCGTTTTCCTCTAAAGCCATCTCGCAGATAGTGTAAAGGTCATCGTGCGCGTCCTGCATTTTTTTAAAGCTATCGCGCTTTACCTTAAGCTGCTTCGTTCTTTTTAAAACCTTCTGGGAATTCTCAAGGTCGTCCCAAAAACCGTTTTGCTCGGTCTGCTTTTCAAGTTCAGAGATTTCAAGCTCCGTATCCGAAAGCTTGAGCGCAACTCCCAAATCATCAAGAACCGGCTTTAAGTTATTCAGTTTAATTTTATATTCTTCGAATTCAAGCATATATAGTGTTCATTCTCCTTGTAGCATATCCTAGATATTATATACAAAATACATCTCATTGTAAATATTTAATCAACGCATTATGGGCAGTATGGAAAAAAACAGCTATAAAGCGTAAAAACTTCTTGTTTGGACTTTTATTTGAAGTTCATATTTGCTATAATGTTTGCGGCGAGTAATGGGCGCTTTTTGCGTCAGATAAAAATACAAAACAGAGAGGACGATAAAAGTGATTCCACATGGCAAGGAAATCAAGGTTTTTGCCGGAAACTCAAATCCAGCGCTTGCAGAGGGCATCTGTAAAAAACTCAACATAGAGTTGGGCAAATCGGTTGCAACAGCTTTTTCAGACGGCGAAATATCCATTTCTATCAACGAACCCGTTCGAGGAGCTGATGTCTTTATCGTACAATCCACCTGTGCTCCGGTCAATAACAACCTGATGGAAATGCTCATCATGATAGATGCGATGCGCAGAGCCTCCGCCGGTCGTATAACGGCAGTTATGCCTTATTTTGGCTATGGCCGTCAAGACAGAAAGGCAAAAAGTCGCGATCCCATCTCCGCGAAGCTTGTTGCTAACATCATCACCGAAGCCGGTGCTGACAGAGTTCTGACAATGGACCTCCACGCTTCCCAGATTCAGGGCTTTTTCGATATACCCGTGGACAACCTTTTGGGCAGCCCGCTTTTTGCGAATTACTTCATCAACAAATTCGGAGCAAACAACCCCGATTGTATCGTGGTTTCCCCCGACGTCGGGAGTGTTGCCAGAGCAAGAAAGTTCTCTCACAAAGTCGGCACAAACCTGGCTATAGTCGACAAACGCCGTGAAAAGGCGAACAGCTCCGAGGTCATGAACATAATCGGCGAGGTCGAAGGCAAAACCGTTATTTTGCTCGACGACATGGTCGACACAGCCGGCAGCCTTTGCGGAGCGGCAAAAGCACTCATCGAGCTTGGCGGAGCAAAAGAAATTTTTGCCTGCGCTTCACATGGCGTTCTTTCCGGACCCGCAATCGACCGTATCAACGAAAGCTACATTAAAGAGCTCGTTTTGCTCGACACCATCCCTTATACCTCAACTCAAAAGTGCGATAAGCTTAAGTATCTTTCTGTTGACTCCCTTTTTGCGGAGGCTATAGCTCGCATCTATGAGGAAGTCTCCATATCTTCTCTTTTCGATTGACATCATATAGTCCTCAAATTATATTCATATTTACTGATTAGGGTTTAAATTTAACTTTTGTTTCGTTAAGTCGCTGTATGTTCTTTAATGTTTACAGTCGGCGAAAGGATTTATTCTGTTATGTTTTTAAAAAACGCATCCGGTGGCGCGCAATGGCTTGTAGTTTTTCTTGGCAATCCCGGGCCGAAATACAGCGGAACTCGCCACAATGTCGGATTTGCGGCTGCCGATATATTTGAAAAGCTTGAGAATGCAAAAATCAGCAAGCTTCGCTTCAACGCACTTACAAATATCTGCACAGTCAAAAATGAAAAAGTGCTACTAATGAAGCCTCAAACATACATGAATCTTTCAGGTAATGCCGTGGCTCCCGCCGCGGCTTACTACAAAATCCCCGCAGAGCGCATTATCGTTGTTTGCGACGACGTTTCGCTTCCGGTTGGAAAAGTCCGCATACGAACAAAAGGCTCCAGTGGAGGACATAACGGTCTTAAAAGTATTATTTCCGCATTAAATACCGACACTTTTCCGCGAATCAAAATCGGCGTTGGCTCACCTCCCTCCAATGAAACAGAGGAAGACATGATCAACTGGGTTTTGGGAACATTCAGCGGAAAAGACTCGACAACGATAGCAGAAATGTGCGAACAGGCCGTTAAGGCAGTTTCCGTAATTATCGGTGAAGGCGCGGAAAAGGCTATGAATATTTACAACTGACAGCGGGAGTTAACTCCCGCTGCTTTCTTTAGGCAACCAAATTGTGTTCTGCCGAATTTGTGCGGCTTTTAAACGACTGAATCGATAAGGGAGTGAAATTACTATGACCAAAGCGCGAAACAGTTCCTTTTCAGAGAGCCTCTCAAGCGGCAAATGTACGCGTGCAGGCACTTATTTAGGAGCGCACTTATCTGAAAACGGAGTACTTTTCCGTGTTTGGGCACCAAATGCTGTTCGTGTTTCGCTGGTCGGTGATTTCAACAACTGGCAAATTGAGCAAAATCAATTAGCCGATATCGGTGGTGGGATTTGGGAATCCGAAGTTCATAGTTTTCCCAAGCACGGCACATATAAGTTCGCCATATTAGCAAAGGATGGCCAAACGCTTTGGAAAACCGACCCTTACGGAACTTTTACTGAACTGCGTCCAGCTTCAGCCTCCATATTTTATGAGCTTGACGGCTATAGCTGGAGCGACGATAAATGGCTTGATTGCAGACGGACACATAAGGTCTATCATAACCCGCTCAATATTTATGAGCTGCATCTCGGTTCATGGAAACGCCATGAAAACGGTGAGTTTTTGACTTACCGTGAAGCGGCAAAGGAGCTGATTCCTTATGTTAAGTCGCTGGGCTTTACACATATCGAGCTCATGCCCTTAACTGAGTTTCCCTATGATGCTTCCTGGGGCTATCAGTGCACCGGCTACTTCGCCGCAAGCTCCAGATTCGGAACGCCTCATGACCTAATGTATTTCATTGATGCTTGCCACAAGGCGGGCTTAGGTGTCATAATGGATTGGGTGCCTGCTCATTTTCCAAAGGACCCTCACGGCCTGGTGGAATTTGATGGCTGCAGACTTTATGAAGATTCGGACCCGCTAATGGCGGAGCACCCAAGCTGGGGAACGCGAATTTTCGATTACGCAAAGGGTGAGGTCAGGAGCTTTCTTATTTCTTCTGCTCTTTTTTGGCTTGAAAAATACCACTTTGACGGGCTTCGCGTAGATGCTGTTGCCTCCATGCTCTATCTCGACTACGACAGGGAAAATGGAAATTGGAAGCGCAACAAATTTGGCGGAAGAGAAAACTTGAATGCTGTTGAGTTTTTAAAGCAGCTCAATGAAGCCTGTTTTTCATATGACGACAGCATTTTGATGATTGCAGAGGAAAGCACAGCGTGGCCGCTTGTAACCGCGCCGACTGACATTGGAGGTCTTGGCTTCAACCTCAAGTGGAACATGGGCTGGATGAACGACAGTCTGCGTTATCTGAAGACTGACCCTTATTTTCGCGCAGGCCAGCATAGCGACCTCACCTTTTCTATCATGTATGCTTTTTCGGAAAACTTTGTTTTACCACTTTCGCACGACGAGGTCGTGCATATGAAGGGCTCACTTATCGGCAAAATACCCGGAACAGAGGAGCAAAAATTCGCAACAGTTCGCGCTTTCTGGGCATATATGCTTGCTCATCCCGGAAAAAAGCTCTTGTTTATGGGTGCGGAGCTCGGTCAACACAGCGAATGGGATTTTTCTTCACAGCTTCCGTGGGAACTTTTAGATAAGCCCGAAAGCTCTTCGCTCCACCTTTATTTCAAAGTAATCAATAGTTTTTACAAATTAAGTAAGCCTCTTTGGGACTTGGACTTTGACGGCAACGGCTTTCAATGGATTTGTCCGGACGAGAGTGAAAAGAATGTAATTGCTTTTTTTCGCAAGGACTCTGCGGGAAAAGAGCTTGTCTTTGTCTGTAATTTTTCCGGCATTACGGTCAATAATTTTCGTTTGGGTGTTTCAGGCAAAAGAAAGATCGCTGTTATTATGTCAACCGACGAGTTGCGTTTTGGCGGAAGCGGAAGCCTTTGCAAGGGAACTTGTTTTGCAGTCGATAATACGCCACAACACGGACTATTACATTCGATTGTCATAGACATCCCCCCACTCACCGCCATATTTTTGAGTTAATCGCGAATTGTTATCCCACTTTAGTTTTTTTGTTATCATATGCTCAAACAGGCAATATAGTATAGTACAAAACGAAATCGGAGGCAAGCGCATGAAAAAAGAGTGTATCGCAATGCTGCTGGCAGGCGGACAAGGCTCAAGGCTTCACGCTTTGACAAGCAGAGCGGCAAAACCCATTATGCCCTTTGGCGGCAAGTACAGAATAATCGATTTTCCTCTCAGCAATTGTACAAATTCCGGAATCGATGTTGTAGGGGTGCTGACCCAATATCAGCCATTACAGCTAAACAGCTACATAGGCAGTGGACAACCTTGGGATTTGGACGCACAGCGCGGAGGTGTCTATATACTCCCTCCTTACCAAAGCGCCGGCGAAAAGGGCGAGTGGTTTTCCGGTACGGCAAATGCAATTTATCAGAATATCGGCTTTGTAGATATGTGGGAGCCGGAGTATGTGCTCATTTTAAGCGGCGACCATATCTATAAAATGGATTATTCCGATATGCTCGAGCAGCATAAGCTTCATGAGGCAGACTGTTCGATTGCCGTTATCCGCGTACCGCTTGATGAGGCGTCGCGCTTTGGGATTATGGACACAGACGAAAACGGCTTCATTTATCGCTTCACAGAAAAGCCAAAAAAGCCCGACAGCGACCTTGCTTCTATGGGAATCTATATTTTCACGTGGCAAAAGCTAAAACAATATCTTATTGAAGACGAGAAAAATCATCAGTCCGAAAAGGACTTTGGTAAAAATATAATCCCTGCAATGCTCGGTAACGGCGAGAAGCTCTGGGCCTATAATTTTGATGGCTATTGGCGAGATGTAGGAACAATAAACAGCCTTTGGGAATCGAACATGGACATGTTCTCACCCGAGCTGTTTGATTTGTATGACCGCTCTTGGCCAATACGCAGCAGAAGTCCTATCAAGCCTCCGCACTACATCGGTGAAAACGCAGATATCAGTCACTGCATAATTACAGAGGGCTGCGAAATTCGCGGTACAGTTCGCAATTCAGTCTTAAGTAACAGTGTTTTTGTAGGTGAAGGTGCTGTGGTTAACCGCAGCATTCTAATGCCCGGCTGCAGCATCGGAAAAGGTGCCGTTATTGAATATTCAATAATCGGTGAAAACGCCGTAATACAGGAAAACGCCCACGTTGGCGCGCAGCCTAAGGATGTAAACAACATCATTATCGCGACCTGCGGACCAAATTGCGTTGTCCCGGCAAACTCCTATATCGGAGCAGGAAAAATTGTTTATGCGGAAAGTGAGGAAAAATAATGCCGGACTTACATGGACTGATTTATGCTTATCATTCCTCTTCTGCGTTGGGTGAGCTCGTTGTTCCCCGCACAAGTGCCTCTCTTCCCTTTTGTTCCAGATATAGGCTAATCGATTTTGCCCTCTCGTCCATGACAAATGCCGGTATTCGCGACGTTGGCGTTGTTATGCAGCGCGATTACCAGTCACTTCTCGACCATTTAGGAAGCGGAAAGGACTGGGATTTAAGCCGTTTAAGCGGTGGACTCAGCCTTTTGCCCCCCTTCGGAATGCACGACAGCCACATCGGGCAATACTACGGCTGCATGGAAGCTCTTTCTGCTGTAAGAACCTATATTAACAACATTAAGCAAAGTCATGTTGTTCTTTTCCGTAGTGACCTCGCCGTAAACCTCGACCTACGTGAAGTTTTCGATTCCCACCTGGCTTCAGGCTGCGATATAACCGCAGTCTGCGCGGACTGCGCCTTCAAGGGCGGCAGCAGTGAAATTAAATTTGTTCCGGAAACTCCGACCACCTCTCGGAAAATGCTTTTTTCCGGTTACGGTCAGGATAACGCACTGTCGTCAATTGAGGTTTACATAATTCGTAAGAGTCTCCTCGTCGAGCTAATCGAATGGAGCCGTGCCAACGGCAAATCACATTTTCATCGCGATGCCCTCTCCCACTACATCGATAACGGCGGAACTGTTGGTCTATACTATCACAAGGGCTACACGGCGCATATTTCTTCGGTCTCCAATTATTACAGTGCCAACATGGATATGCTCAAGCAAGATTACCGCCGCGACCTGTTTCCCGATGACAACCCGATTTACACCAGAGGGCGCAGCTCTGTTTCCACCTATTACAGTGATAACGCCTCTGCAAAGAACTCTCTTGTCGCCGATGGCTGCTATATCGAGGGAGAGCTTCATAACTGCGTGCTCTTCCGCGGTGTCCGCGTTAAAAAGGGCGCAAAGCTAACCAACTGCGTTATTATGCAGGACGCAATTATTGGCGAAGACGCTGTTTTAAATCACGTAATTGCGGATAAATACACTGTGGTTTCAAACGGACTAGTTCTTTCGGGAAGCAGTGTTTTGCCCATTACAATACCAAAGGGCAAAACCGTTTAGCAAGCGAGCGTTTTCTATTGCAGAAAGCTAAAATCCATATTTTTTAGGGGGACAAACAAATGAAGGTGCTCTACGCCGTTAGCGAGGCAGTTCCTTTCGTTAAAACGGGCGGACTTGCCGATGTTGCCGGCTCACTCCCAAAAGCACTCTGTGCGGCGGGAGCTGACACACGAGTAATCCTGCCGCTTTACAGCAAAATCGCTGAGCAGTGGCGTCTTAAAATGGATTTTTGTTTTTCAACCTATGTCAATTTAGCTTGGCGCAAGCAATATTGCGGCGTCTTTCGGCTTGAGCACGAGGGCGTGACGTACTACTTCATCGACAACGAGTATTACTTCGGACGCGAAAACATATATGGAAGTTACGACGACGGAGAGCGCTTCGGCTTTTTCTCAAGGGCCGTTTTGGAAGTCCTGCCGTTGCTCGACTGGAAACCGGATGTTATAAATTGCAACGACTGGCAGACCGCACTTATTCCAATTTACATCAGTCAGGAAACGGGTGGCTATTATAGTGATGTGAAAACCGTTTTCACAATCCACAACATAGAATATCAAGGGCGTTTCGGGAAAGACATTTTAAGTGACGTTTTTGGTCTTTCCGAAGAGCTTTACGATTCAGGCATCCTACGATTTGAAAAAGATGTCAATCTGATGAAGGGCGCAATTTATAAGTCGAACTACATCACAACCGTAAGCCCAAGCTATGCTCAAGAGTTGCGCGATCCTTATTTTGCCTGCGGTCTCCACAAAGTAATTGAGGATAACGCCTATAAGCTTACAGGCATTTTAAACGGGCTTGACATTTCGCATTATAATCCGATGAAGGATGCACTAATCGCAAAAAAGTTCAGCGCAACAAATGCTAAAGGCAAAAAGCTATGCAAGGCGGAGCTTTGCGATGAGCTTGGTTTTGATGAGACTAGCGAAGCACCTATCATCGCCTGTATTTCAAGATTAGTTGGTCACAAGGGCTTTGACCTTGTTTCTGATTCACTTGATTGGATAATTTCAAAAGGCGCTCGTCTTGTAATTCTCGGAACCGGTGATGAGAAGTTCGAAAACTATTTCCGTGATGCCGAGAATCGCTATAAGGGCCTTGTTTCTGCAAATATCATGTATTCCGAAAAACGAGCCTCAATGATTTATGCCGGAGCAGATATGCTGCTAATGCCCTCGCGCAGCGAGCCCTGCGGACTGACCCAAATGATTGCAATGCGTTACGGCACTGTGCCGATTGTTCGAGAGGTCGGCGGTCTTCGTGACACTGTTCGTCCTCTCTTCGACGAAAATGCCAACGGTTTTACATTTTCATATTACTCCACGGATAATATGAATCGCGCAATAGACGAAGCTCTGAACACATGGCTCGACAAAGATAAATGGCAGGAGCTTATGAAACGGGACATGACAGAGGATTTGTCCTGGAGCAAATCCGCCAAAGAATATATAAAGATATACACTTCGCTTAATAATTAGGCGATTCGGACAGTACATCCTGTTTCGGCTTTCAGGGAAAGGAAATGCATATGACCCCAATAACCAAAAACGATTTAAAAGCTGCCATAGAGGATAAATTAAATGCTCATTTCGGTAAAAAGGCGCAGGATGCAAGCCCCACCGAGTTTTTCTGCACCTGTTCAATGCTTTTACGAGAAATGGCCTCTCGAAACCTCGTTCACCAAGACAGGCATGAAACGCGGCAAATCCATTATTTGTCCATGGAGTTTCTCATGGGACGCTCTCTTGCAAAAAACGCTTTTAATCTCGGCATTCTCGACGAATTAACTGGTGCCCTAAGCGATATGGGCCTTGATGCCTCGGATATTTTTGAAGCCGAGCCGGACGCTGGTTTGGGAAACGGCGGCTTGGGACGGCTTGCCGCCTGTTATATGGACAGCATGGCAACCCTCGGACTTCCCGCAACCGGATATTCGCTCTGCTATGAGCTGGGTATGTTTTGTCAAAAAATTATCGACTTTAAGCAAACGGAAATGGCAGACAGCTGGACAATATCCGCAGACAGCTGGCTCGTCCCCTGCTATGAGGAAGCAGTCGAGGTACGTTTCGGCGGCAGATGCGAGGAAAACTGGGATTTCAGCGGAAAATGTGAAGCGACTGTTAAGGACTACACTTCAGTTCTTGCCGTTCCCCGCGATATGCTGATCTCAGGTTATGAAACGGATAGCGTTAACACGCTCAGGCTTTGGGACGCAAAATCACCTAAATCACTCGATATGCGTCTTTTTTCAAGCGGTGAATATGTAAAATCGATGGAACAGCGTACCATGGCAGAGGTCATAACTAAGGTGCTCTACCCTGCCGACGATACTACAGAGGGAAAGATTCTCCGCATTAAGCAGCAATATTTCTTTGTTTCGGCAACAGCCCAATCGGTTGTCAAAAAGCACAGGGGAAAATACGGTGATATACGTTGCTTTGCGGAGCATCACGTTTTTCAAATTAACGACACTCATCCGACAATGGTAATCCCCGAGCTTATGCGAATTTTCATGGATGAAGACGGTCTTGGCTGGGACGAGGCCCTGACAATAGTGTCAAAATGTGTTTCCTATACTAACCACACTGTAATGTCCGAAGCTCTTGAAAGCTGGCCGCAGGAGCTCATACAAGCACAGCTTCCGCGCATCTGGCAGATTATCCGTGAAATTGATGTTAGGCACCGCAGGTACCTTGAAGAGAGATTTTGCGGAAATGATGAAGCCATTTTGCGTAACCTCATCGTCAGCAGCGGTAAAGTGCATATGGCAAACATTTGTCTTGCTGTGTGCTATAAGGTCAACGGCGTTTCCGCTATGCACAGCGAAATATTAAAGCACGACCTGTTCCGCGATATTTACTCCCAAAAGCCCGAAATGTTTACAAACGTGACTAACGGCATAGACCACAGACGTTGGCTAACGCAAATAAATCCTGAGCTTCATGGGCTTATAACCGAGCTGCTTGGAAGTGAAGATTATCTTCGACATCCAGAAATGCTTTCAAAGCTCGAAGGTTTTTCAACAGATTACAGAGTTTTGAAACGGCTAGAGGATATCAAACTGAACAACAAGGTTAAATTTTCCGAATATGTTAAGCGGGAAAACGGCATAGTCCTAAACACTAATGGCGTTTTTGATGTCCAGATAAAACGTCTGCACGAATATAAACGCCAATTGCTATGTGCAATGCTGATATTGGAACTGCAGCAGCGTATCCACGATAATCCGAATGCCGAATTTCCACCTCGCTGCTTTATCTTCGGAGCAAAAGCCGCAAGTGGTTACAAAGTGGCAAAGCGCATAATAAGTCTTCTTTGTTCTCTTGCCGACGAAGTGAACTCCGACCCCTTTTGCGCAGGAAAGCTTCAGGTTGTTTTCCTCGAAAATTACCGCGTTTCCGTCGCCGAAAAGCTGATGCCCGCAGCGCAGGTTTCCGAACAGATTTCCACAGCCGGTAAGGAAGCAAGTGGCACAGGCAACATGAAGCTCATGATGAACGGCGCAATTACCATCGGCACTCTGGACGGAGCAAATGTTGAAATGTATGAGCGACTTGGCGATGAAAACATGGTTCTTTTCGGTCTGCGAGCCGATGAGATTGCCGCTTTAAAACTTCGTGGCTATGACCCGCTTGCGATTTATAACAAAAATGATAGGCTTCGCCTGATTCTTAACCACATGAGCCGTGGCTTCAAAAACGGTGAGAGCTTTTCTGACCTTGTTTCAAAGCTCGTTTACGGCGGTGACGAATATATGCTGCTCGCCGATTATGACAGCTATGTTGCGTCACACGACAAGCTATATGCTCTTATGGCCGATAGTGAGAAGCGCTCAGCCGTATCGCTTCGAAATATCGCTCGCAGCGGTGTCTTTGCCGCTGACAGAGCCGTTGGAGAATATGCAAAGAACATTTGGAAAGTATAATTGCCAGATAAAAAGTCGTGAGGTAAAAACCTCACGACTTTTTTATCTTTGTCCGACTTTTTGCAACGCGTTTTTTGTTTTAGTTTTCATATACTTGTAACATGAAAACTGTATATGTGGACGAAATGTTCTTTTTGAATCTTATAGTAAATTATTTCATCGTTCTTGCCACAGCAAAGCTATGCGCTCTTCCACTAAAGCGGGTTCGCTTCATGTTTTCCGCGGCAGTCGGAGCATTATATTCGGTTTCGCTGCTTTTTGAGTCATTTGGATTTCTGGCGTCACCAATTACAAAGCTGGCCCTTGGCTTTCTTATGACTGTAATCGCCTTCGGCGCAAGGATTAAACTATTAAAGCCTTTCTTCGCCTTTCTTGCGGTTTCGGCAGCCTTCGGCGGAGCTGTGTATGCAGCTTCAATACTGGCAGGCAGGAGTATTGGCGACGGTCTGTACATAAACGCTTCAATGCGGGTACTGGTTCTCTCCTTCGCCTTATGTTACTTTGTTCTTACCTTTGTTTTCAAGCGCTTTGGCAAAAGCTATGCGCGAGAAATACGCGATGTGAAGATTCTGATGTGCGGGCGAACTGCTCAATTCAACGCCCTTCGAGATACTGGAAACGAGCTTTATGACCCTCTAAGCGGTCTTCCGGTAATGGTGCTCGATCTAGCCGTAGCCGATAAGCTGCTGCCGAGTTATCTGTTAGAGTCGCTCAAAACAGGAGTACCGGAATTTATTGAAGCAATCGGGAAAGATGATACATATTTTACTAGGTTCAGACTGGTTCCATATTCCGCTGTCGGCGTCAAATTTGCGCTCTTGCCTGTTTTTCGTCCGGACGGGCTTTGGGTAAACGGAAAAGAAGACAAAAACACTCTGGTGGGAATTTCACCCACTATTCTATGTAATAATAGTGAGTATTCTGCTGTTATTTAGATAAGATGTCGCGATTTTGTGGCAATTGTGGGAATCATCATTAATTGGAGGGTCTTACTAATGGAGCAGAACACTATCGGATTATACACAAAATTTTACCTGGCACTCAGCCAAGCCCTAGCTAAAATCGGTCTTACTCTCCCGCCGGGAATCCACTATATCGGCGGAAGCGACACTCTTCCCGCACCTTTATCAAAAAACGACGAGAAAAAGGCCATTGAAGCGCTTGAGCGCGGTGACGAACAAGCTAAGAAAACCCTTATTGAGCACAACCTCCGCCTTGTTGTCTATATCGCACGCAGATTCGAAAACACAGGCGTTGGACTTGAAGACTTAATTTCCATCGGAACAATTGGACTTATTAAAGCAATCAACACCTTCATATCCGATAAAAAAATCAAGCTTGCCACCTATGCCTCCCGCTGTGTTGAAAACGAAATTTTAATGTATCTGCGCAAAATCAGTGCGCAGAGAGGCGAGGTTTCACTGGATGAACCGCTAAACACCGATTGGGACGGCAACGAGCTTCTGCTATCCGACGTTTTGGGCACAGACGGTGACGAGGTATCTCGTCCGCTCGAAGAGGATGCCGACAAAATAATGCTTATGGAGGCAGTTGACGGTCTTGAGGAACGCGAGCGAACAATTATTGTAATGCGGTTCGGACTTTGCGGTTCTACAGAATACACTCAAAAAGAGGTCGCTGACATCATGGGAATATCTCAGTCCTATATCAGCCGATTAGAAAAACGCATTATTGTTCGTTTGCGTCGCGAAATAATTCGTCAGTCTCGCTAAGAATATTCTAGCTTTCATAGATCGCGCAGAAACGAGCCGCCAGCTGCCGTATATCTACGGTGACTGGCGGCTCTGATGAAGTATGCAAATGAAATTTGCTATTTTTTACGTGACTTTATAGAGCTTTGCAAGCCCTCCGTCAGCGGTTTCTCTGTAATTTCTGTTTAAATCCCTGCCTGTGTCGTACATTGTCTTAATCACGAGGTCAAGCGAAATTTTCCTCGTAAATGTCAGAAAATTTGCCAGCGTCACTGCATTGATTGCTCGCATCGCAGCAACGGCATTTCTCTCTATGCACGGAATCTGTACAAGACCGTTAATCGGATCGCAGGTCAAGCCCAAATGGTGTTCAATGGCAATCTCTGCCGAATACTCGATTTGGTCAATACCCATGCCAAAAAGCTCAGCCAGCGCCGCAGCAGACATTGCGCAGGCGGTTCCAATTTCCGCCTGACATCCACATTCCGCACCGCTGATTGAGGCGTTTGTTTTAACAAGCAGGCCGATTATTCCGCCGACTGCAAGAGCCTCAAGGATTGTTTCGTCTTTGTAGCCCTTTTCGTCTTTAAAGTATTTCAAAACCGCCGGAAGCACCCCGCAGGAGCCGCAGGTCGGCGCAGTTACAATTTTTCCTCCGTCCGCATTCTGTTCACTTGCCGCAAAAGCGTAAGAGCAAACCACTCTAGTTTCATAAGTTGCCTTTGATTCGTCCATGTGGCGTTGGTTAAGCAGTTGTTGCGCGCGCCTTTCAACCTTCAAGCCACCTTGTAAATCGCCTGTTTTCGAAAGGCCTTCAAGGATTTCCTGTTGCATAGCATCCCAAATCTCGGATAGGTATGAAAATATCTCCTCGCCTTCCATACTGCGGACATATTCGCTGAGCCGTATATTGTGTTCCTTGCAATACTTTGCAATTTCCGCAAAGGTATTCTGATGATAAACTTCGTCGCTGTCTTCAAGGTTATTACCTTCCGCGAGAACATCTCCCCCGCCGATACTAAAGTACCTTTTTCGAAGAATTTCTTTTCCTCCACAAAGCCCTATAAACTCCATTGTGTTTTGGTGAGGAAGTTTTTCTGTTTTGGTATCAAAGGTAATATTTACTGTTAGCGGTGCAAGCGCATCACGAATCGCATCATCAGTTTTGTGACCTTTTCCGGTTTTTGCAAGCGAGCCGAAAAGCGTAACTTCAAAGCTGTCCGCATTCGGACACAAAACAGCAAAGCTTCTTGCGGCCCTGTCGGGTCCCATTGTATGCGAGCTTGACGGGCCGCGTCCAATTTTATATACCTGACGAATAGATTTCATAATAAAACCCTTTCCTTTAAGTTAACTTAAAATGCTAACTGGTCATAAATAGTATACTGATTTCTTTATCAAGCGTCGCAATTTGCTGGGAATAAGCCGTTATAAATTACGGCAATTTGGCAACAGCTTCGGCAACTTTGATGCCGTCCACCGCGGCAGAGGTAATTCCGCCGGCATAGCCCGCACCCTCTCCACAGGGGAAGATTCCCCGAATCTGTGACTGATAGTCTTCGCCTCGTGTAATTCGCACGGGAGAGGATGAGCGGGTTTCAATCCCCGTCATTACGGCATTCGGATCCGCAAAGCCTCTAAGGCTGCGGTCAAAAATCGGAATTGCGCTTAAAAGCGTATCCGAAACATAATCCGGCAGACATTTGCGCAGGTTTTCGGGCTTAACACCCGGTCTGTACGTCGGCTTAACATTACCGAGGGTTTTTGTTGACCTTTTCGCCATAAAATCCCCAACTGTTTGAATAGGAGCACAGTAATTCCCTCCGCCGAGGGCAAACGCCTGTTTTTCCCAAAGCTCTTGAAATCTCATTCCGGCGAGAGGGTGGGCATCTTTAAAGTCTGATGGACCGACTCCAACCAACAGCCCCGAATTTATATTCTCCCCGTCGCGAGCTCGCAAGCTCATCCCGTTTGTAACCAACTGATCGTTTTCCGAAGCTGCTGCTACAACTTGTCCGCCAGGACATACGCAAAAAGTAAATGCGCTCCTGCCATTGGGTAAATGGCAGGCAAGCTTATAGTCAGCAGGAGGCAGCTTGTCTGCAAAATCACCATATTGGCTCTTTGAGATATCCTTTTGTTTATGCTCGATACGCACACCAATCGCGAAGGATTTTTGTTCCATTGGAATTCCGGCTTCATATAGCATCTTAAATGTATCACGAGCCGAATGCCCCGGTGCAAGCACAAGCGCGTCGCAGGGCAATTCATATTGCCCATCTTTTCCTGTTACAGTAATACCCATAAGCACATTATCCTTTATAGTAACACCGCTAAGCATGCTTTCAAATCGAATATCGCAACCGAGAGAAATAAGCTCCTGACGCATATTTTTTACAACATCTCTCAAAACATCGGTTCCAACATGGGGTCTATTCGACCAAATGATGTCTTTTGGCGCTCCATATTCAACAAAGGTATCAAACACATGTGATATTCTGGGATCGTTTGTGCCCGTTGAAAGCTTACCGTCCGAAAAAGTGCCGGCACCACCTTCTCCAAACTGCACGTTTGAGTTTGTTGAAAGAGCTCCCGTTTTCCAAAAGCATTCAACATCCTCAGTACGCTGTGTTACGTTGCAGCCCCGCTCAAGGATAATAGGCTTCAATCCCGAGCGTGCAAGATTGAGCGCCGCAAAAAGTCCTGCAGGCCCCATTCCGACAACAACAGGCCGAAGTAAGCTTTGCCTTTTCAGCTCAGGGAAAACGTATTTTATAGGCGCAAACAACTCAATATTTTTACTTTTTGCATTATCAACCACGCTTTCCTCATTCTCTGTGGAAAGCGTTACTGTGCAGACATAGTGAATGTCGCTCTTTTTCCTCGCATCGACAGAAAGACGCGAAAGGCCAAAATTATAAATTCTCTCTGTCGGGATACTAAGAATACTTCCGGCTTTCTTTATCAAGTCGTTCTCTGTAAAATCAACCGGGACATTAATATTGCTAATTTTTATCAAGACCAGTGCCTCCCGCTATGTTTATATTCATATTTTAACACAATCAGCGCAAGATTTCTATTGTTTAATACATACTGGATCGAATATTTGAGCCACGACTAAAATTTATAAATAAAAATGCTCCCGAAAGTATTTCTTCGGAAGCTTTTAATAATTTATTTAGCTTTTACGACAGTTGATTTTACGAAAACAGCTTCGAGAAGAATTTTCCGACATTTTCAAAAAATGTCTTCATCGACTCACCTATTTCCTGTATCTTTGCTTGAGCTCCGGCAAGCTTTTTTACAGTATCCTGCATCTGCTCGACCTTTGCTTTCAGCTGATCGGGGTCAAGCTTTTCAAGAGACCGGCAAAGCGTGAGCAGCTGATTTATCTGACCGTCGCTGACAGATATGTTGTTTTCCGCCGCTATGCTCTTGATTTGGGCCTTAACTTCATCGTCCGTCATGTTGACAGTTTCGGCTAGAACCTTCTTTAGCTCATTAACAATTACAACCGCGTCATAACTGCCGATTTGGTCAGCCAGCTCGGCGGTAACAACAAGCTCCTGCGTCCCTGCCAGCTTTGCAATTTCATCGAGCTGCTGCCCAGTAATGTCTTCGTATGCCTTATAAACACCGGTAAGCGCTGCTGTACCAGAAATGCCCGCAACAGGACTTGTAACAATGAGCTTTGCATCGGAAATACCCGCTGTTACAAGGGCATTTGCATACATTTCCTTGGTGCACCAGTTTATGTTGGAAACGCTGACATCAAGGCCGTCACCCTCGCCAAGAACCTCAATATAAACGCAGGATATTGACTTTGTTCCTATGATGGATTCGTCGACGAGACCGTCAAGATATTTTCTTTCTTCATCGTTCGTAACTGTCAGCTCTGTGACACTTCCCTCGTCAATTCCAAAAGTTTTGTAAACCGCTGTCTTCTGTTCGGCCGTAATGTTCGCTCCCATAACCGCTCGCGCGTCTCCCTTTGTGATAGCAAGGGCAGAGGTCATGCTTATAAGAGCGCAGGCGACAAGAGCCATCGATAATATTTTTTTCATTATTCATTCCTTCCTCAGCTTTGTAAAATTACAATTTAGTTTAACTCAAATCAATATAAAAGCGCAACTATTTTGCATATAAATAGAACATCTTTGTTTAGACGTCAAATGCAGGAAAATGTTTCGGACAATAATTTGTCTAATTGGCTAAGCATTTTCGTAATATTTTTGTAATCGGAGAAACTTATGCAAAACATCTCGGAAGTAATTTCAAAGATTAACGGCAGCGTTAACGATATAGTTTGGGGCGTCCCCATGATGCTTCTGATTGTCGGCACCGGTCTATATTTTAGCATACGCACAGGCTTTCCGCAATTTACTAAGTTCGGGTACGCAATGAGAAATACTGTAGGTAAGGCATTTAGCTATGGAAAAATCAAGGACAAGGGCGCAATTTCACCTTTTCAAGCCGTTACAACCGCTCTCGCCGGAACAGTCGGTACCGGTAACATAGCCGGAGTCGCGGGCGCAATCGCTCTTGGCGGGCCGGGAGCTGTTTTTTGGATGTGGGTTTCGGCGCTGTTTGGCATGGCAACAAAATATTCGGAAATTCTTCTCGCCGTGAAGTATCGAGAGCGGAACATACAGGGTGATTGGGTCGGCGGCCCAATGTACTATATTACAAAAGGGCTTGGAATAGACTTCAAATGGCTCGCCGTCCTCTTTTCAATTTTCGGTGCCATTGCCGCTCTCGGAATCGGCAATATGGTACAGGTTAATACCGTTGCCGGAGCTTTTGTTTCTTTGTTTGACGAGTTTTCGGTAGAAGAAATCACCTCAGGCGGCAGAACAGCAATTATAATTCGCCTTGCTGTCGGTCTGGTAATTTCGCTCATTGCTGCCTTGGTGTTACTTGGTGGCATGAAGCGCATCGGTGCTGTTACCGAGAAGCTTGTTCCCACGATGAGCATATTGTACATAATGGCAGCTCTTATCATTATCCTTATGAACTTTGGCGAAATCATCGGCGTGCTGAAAACCATTATTATAAGCGCCTTTGCCCCGCAAGCTGTTCTCGGCGGAGCTTTTGGCGTCAGCCTTGTTCAATCAATGCGCTACGGCATCGGCAGAGGTGTTTTTTCAAATGAAGCTGGGCTAGGTTCTTCTCCGATAGCCCACGCCGCAACAAGTGAAACAGACCCAGCTCGTCAAGGTCTTTTCGGGATATTTGAAGTATTTGTTGACACTATCGTAATATGCACGCTCACGGCTCTAGCAATTCTCATGAGCGGCATTGCAATTCCCTTCGGTCAAAGCGCAGGGGCAGATCTTACAATATCAGCCTTTTCGACTGCTTTCGGCGGAAAGCTTGCCAGCATATTCATCGCATTTGAAACTGCCCTTTTCGCTCTTGCGACCCTGCTGACTTGGGCTCACTACGGCAGCCGCTGCGCGGAATACCTATTCGGTACAAGAATCCTTTCTTTTTATAAATTATTATTTGTCGTTTTTATTGAAGTCGGCGCCGGCCTTAATATGCGACTAGCATGGAATATTGCGGATACAATGAATGGCTTGATGGCTATTCCGAATCTCATAGCTTTAATCGGACTATCCGGAGTCGTCGTTAAGTTGACTAAGGAGCATTTCAAATAGACAATCAATCAAATCTTATCAGCTATATCTATTCTCTTAAAAAGTAGCATTAAATAACAAAAGCTGCCGCAATTATCGCGGCAGCTTTTGTTATGCTTGGCTAACTTATTTAATTTCGACCTTAGCGCCTGCAGCTTCGATCTGAGCCTTAAGAGCTTCAGCCTCTTCCTTGTTAACGCCTTCCTTGATCTTTGCGGGAACGCCTTCAACAAGAGCCTTTGCTTCAGCAAGTCCAAGACCTGTGATAGCGCGGACTTCCTTAATAACCTTAATCTTCTCTGCGCCGAAGTCAGTCATAACGACATCAAACTCGGTCTGCTCTTCAACAACTGCTGCTACTGCAACGCCTGCTGCGGGAGCTGCTGCTGCTGCGGAAACGCCGAATGTCTCCTCAAGTGCGTGTACGAGCTCGGAAAGATCGAGAACGGAGAGAGTCTTTATCTCTTCGATAAGAGCGGTGATTTTTTCGCTTGCCATAAATATTTCCTCCTAATGTAATTTTCGTTTTTTCCCGTTCCGATTATTCGGCTGCGGGTGTGGCAGCTTCAATGGAGCCGCCCTTCTGTTCGAGAACCTGACCCAATACGATAGCCAGACTCGTGATAGGTGCGAGCATAGTTCCGAGAACCTTTGCATACAATGCGTCCAAAGACGGCAGAGCAGAGATTTCGGTCATTTCGGAAAGGGAAAGAACCTTGCCATCCATGAAGCCCGCTTTTACGTTGAATTTGTCTTCACCCATTTTTTTCGCAAAATCCGTGATTACGCGGAAAGGAGCGATGGGGTCGCCTTTTGCAGTGGCAAGAGAGGTAGTTCCGTTAAGGATGGAATCCATCTCGGAAAGACCAAGCTCGTCAATAGCTCGGCGGCAAAGGGTGTTCTTGATGACGGAATATTCGACATCGTTTTTGCGAAGTTCGCCGCGAAGCTCGGAATCCTGAGCAACCGTGATACCTTTGTAATCAACAAAAATACCTGCACTTGCACCCTTGATTCGCTCCGTCAGCTCGGCAACGATAGCCTGCTTTTCGCTGAGAACCTTTGCATTTGGCATAATTTCACCTCCGTGGTTAGAATTGTTGCGCTCAAAAAAATAAGCCCTTGCACCTAAGTGCAAAGACAGTAAGCAACTAATCGTTAAAAAAGTGGCCGTCCTCGGCAGGACTTACGGATAAATCCACCTGCTGTCTTTGGAGCGCTTGGTTATGATATCAGTAATTTCGAAATTTGTCAATATATATTTTGCGTCTGCTGCCTTAAAAAGCAAAGGGTGACAAGCTTTTGCCACCCTTTTTTGTATTAGCTATTGCGCCATTCTGTACAATATCGCCGCGACCTGAGCCCTCGTCGCGTTCTCCTGCGGTGAAAGCAAGGTTTCGGTTACTCCGTTGATATATTTATGCTCGCTCGCCCAGCACAAAGCATCCTTTGCCCATGCTTGTACAGCACTTGCATCGGTAAACTGTGTGATAGTTCCGCTGGTTTCCGGAGACGCCGAGTAGCGGTAAAGAATTGTCGCAAGCTGCTCGCGGCTTATCTGAACATCGGGTTCGAACTTCCCGTTATAGCCCTGAACAATACCGTTCTGACTGGCCCAATATACCGCCTTTGCATACCACTGATCTGCTGCGACATCAGAGAAGCCTGCCATATTGCTCGGTTCGGGAGAGCCCTCGATGCGATACAGCACAGTTACCACCATGGCTCTGGTCATGTTGGAATTCGGCTCAAATATTCTGTTCGCGGTTCCCGTCATAATGCCGCTGTCGCCAACATATTTTACAGCGCCGTAAAACCAGTCAGTTTTGACAACATCATCAAACTTCTCCGGATTTGTCACAGTCACCGGAATTGAAACAGAATAATCTCCCGCTTTGACAGTTATTGTTCCGCTTGCGTTCTGCTTCCCCGCGATAAAGGTTCCGTCGGCTGCGATTGTTCCTATGCCGCCATCGCAGGACCATGTATAGCACTTATCCTGTGATATTAGCGAAACATGGTTTTTCATCGCCGAAGCCGTCAATGCCGTCGTGCTCTCTGTTGAAACCGCCAGAGACGTGACAGCAGCGCTGCTGCTTTCTTTTTTAAGCGTAATGCTGTCGGGCGTTGTGACGACATTAAGCTGCACTGACGCGCCTATAAGCCCGCTTGCCGTGGCTGTAATATTGCCGCTTCCCGAAGCTGCGGCGGTAAACTTTCCGTCAGAACTTATCGTACCCAATCCACTGCTTACAGCAAGCGCAACGCTTCTGTCGATTGCAACGGAATATCCGTTTTCATCGGCAGCCTTTAGAGCAAAAGAACTTGTTGCGCCGGAAAGGATATTTGTTGAAAGCGGATAAAGTGCAAGCCTTGAGGCTGTTCCGGTTGGCTTTGCATCTGTAACAAGCATTATGTAGTTCGTAACCGACCGCTGATACCCGTCCGAGGGGCTGTTAATCTGCGATGCGGAGCTGTCGCCCAGATAAATGGCGTTCATGCTTGTCGAGCCGCCGCCATCCATGATGGTTGCCTCAACACATCCAAGCTCAAGCATTCTCTGTGCAAGCTTTGCAATCGTAATGCCAACACTGTAGCCTGTCTTACGACCATCCACCGTGTAGAAAACGAGTGAGCCGTCCGCTTTTTTCCCAACCGCCGTACGCGGAGCGTTTTCATTTGTGGGAAGCCCTGCTTCCACCGCACCATTCGTAACAAGCTTGTATAGCGAGCCAATGGCATATGTTACATTCGCCCATTCGCTCGGCGAAGCAATATTCACCGTCGCAGTCGAACCAACAGCCAGGCTTGCAATAGCGGTTTTCAGCGCTTCTGTCGCATTTGCTGAGACACTAAGTATCGCCTTTCCGGCTGGAATGCTCACCGCCCCACCAGTTGTTTTAATCTCCTCAACTGTCAGTGTTGCAGAACAATTTGCGCTTAGTGGTGCGCTTATCGAACAGATAATGTCCGTTCCGTCACCAGAATTTTTCGTTGCGGAAGAGTAGTCGTCCGTGTAGAGAACTGCTCCGCCATCACTTCTGGTTTTATTCACTCCATCAAGCGAGAAATCCGTGCCGCTGATATTGGCTGTTATACTAAGGTCGGGTTTTCCGAAAACCGCGCTCCCGTCAGCCAAAAAACCGATAGCCCAATGGTCGGCGTCCGAGGACCAAAGCTCACCGTTTTGTATTTCGATTCCCAGCGGTTCATAATTTGCCACCACATAATAATCACCGTTCATTCCGGCTATAACATGCTTGCCCTCTTTCTCGAGAAGGCTTGCCATTGTTGAAAAGTTTCCGTAATTGCAAACCTTCGAGCCGGAAACGATAACTGGATAGACTGAAGAATCCGTTGAGTATTCTATGTAGTTCTCCGTCTGATAATCGGAGCCTGTCCAATAAACGCCCTTTGAAAGCTCCATACCAGCTCCCAAATATGTTTCGTGTCCGTTAATCAGAGTTCCCAAAACAGCAGCCAGAACGCCTGTCGCAAGAAGAAGGCTTAACGCAGTTGAAATTGCGACAAAACGTATCAGTTTTTTTCTGTGCATAGTATTCCTTTCTCAGGTCAGCGCAAAGAAGGTTATTTGCTTGCTTTAATCATATTTTTCGTTTTTCCATAAGGAGGTTTTAATTAACTGCGCATAGCGCTCCAAAGCAGTGTCAATAATACCATCCCAGCTTTGTGGGATAGTAAGCTTTGCAGCCTGTCCGACGGTGCGAAGCTTCTCTCTGTCCGCTATTGCGTTTTCCATAACGCGAGCGAGGTCGAGGGTTTCGTCTTTACACAAAAAGCCGTTTTCACCGTCTACAATTGGTTCCGCAGCGCTGCTGCCGCGGACAACAACCGAAGCTGTGCCAAAGGACGCCGCTTCATATACAACTAAACCGGCGGTGTCGTATAACGAGGGGAAAACAAACAGGTCAGCGCACTGGTAAAGACCGGCTAGTAAATTTGGGTTTGAAATGTGCCCTGTATAAACCATTCGTTCGTCAAGGCCGAGACCTGTGGCCATCTTTTTAATATCCTCGGAGTGTGGTCCCATTCCAGTCAAAACAAGTTTAAAGACGTGATTTCTTTTATTTAGTTCCGCAGAGGCAAGCAATATTCTTTCAATATTCTTCTTCCAATCCTGTTGTCCTACAAAAAGAAAAACAGGCTCCGCGCCCAATCCGAATTCTTGGGCAGCCATCGCCTTGTCTGCCGGATCACTGACCGGCACGTCAGACCCGTTGGGCATAACAATTATTTTTTTCTTATAGCCGTAGCTTTGCAGGGTTTCGGCTGCCGACTCGCTGACGGTCCAAACCTCGTCGCACCTGTCATAAAAATCGACTACGAACTTTGCTCCCACCTCGGCCACTGTGTACATACCCGTAGCGGCGCGAAAATCATCCTTGTACTTTGAGTGGAAGGTTCCCACAAGCGGAATGCCGCGCTTCTTAGAATATATGATTGCTGTCTGTCCTGCTGTAAACGGGCTGTGGGCATGAATAATGTCCACTTCAATCTTGTTCATTCTGGATATAAAGTGCGTATCCATATGTGGAACGCCAACCTTGTACTGCCGGCCCTTAACACTTACGCATTGATAATCAACCATTTCAAACTTGTAGCCACCCCGAAAACCTGTGTCCGTCATCGGAGCTATTACATAGCATTCGTGGCCCTTATCAGCTAAGTTATTTGCATAGTTATAAACAACTCTGCCCACTCCGTCGACTATTGGCAAAAACGAATCTGTAAATTCGGCAATTCTCATTATGTCCTCCTCTTAGGGCAACTCAAGCGCTCCGCAGTTTAACGCACAAAACGCCGTACATTGTTTTTGACAAAAAAAGTAATCGGCAAACGGAGCGACATTCCGTTTGCCGATTACTTATGGGATGAGGAGAAAACGAAAAAGTTCAACTGTCTCTTGCATTCTTATAATATCAAGCAGATGTTACAAAAAAAACTCAATTCATGTTTCAAAAGTGTTAAATAACAAATTATTTTTCAATAAATTTAGTTTTTTCTCGTTTTCTCACTTTACGGAATATCATTTTGAATATGTATGATCGCAAACAGTCTTGATTACGCGCTGAATTTCCTTTAAATCCTCGAAGGTTTCTGGTTTGCGGCGAGGGTCGCGAAGCAGTGCCGCAGGATGGTAGAGCGCGGTCATTTTAATTCCATTCTTCTCTGTCCACTGTCCGTGTTCCACAGATATTTTAAAATTCTCGCGGATTATTGACATTGCGGATATTCTTCCCAGACAGACAATAATCTTTGGATTAATCAGCTTTGTCTGCCCGCGAAGCCACGGCAAGCAGGCTTCCTTCTCAATTTCGAGCGGATCGCGGTTTTTCGGTGGCCGGCATTTGACCATGTTGGCGATATAAATATTTGTGCGGTCAAGGTCAATTATTGAAAGCATATCGTCAAGGAGCTTGCCGGCACGCCCCACGAAGGGCTGACCTGACAAATCCTCCTGCTCTCCGGGTCCCTCGCCGATAAAGAGCACCTCGGCGTTTTCGTTGCCTACGCCAAACACAACGTTTGTTCGAGTTTCCCAAAGGGCACATTTTTTGCAATCCTCGCAGGATTGCTTAAGAGTTTCCCAGTCCATAATCAGCACATACCCCCAAGTTCATTTACCCGCTTATGATAGCACAGATTAAGTTAAATGGAAAGTGCTAATTCGACGAGTATCTCATTCGGGCTTCACCGCGGGCAGATGTATGCTGATTCTTGTGCCGATCTCCTCTCGGCTGACTACTTCGAAATATCCGTGATGTCTGTCAACTATCCATTTTGCAATTGATAGCCCCAGCCCGGTGCCGCCCTGCTGCCTGCCTCGCGCGGGGTCGGAGCGATAAAACCTGTCGAAAATATGTGACATATCCTGTCCGGCAATACCTATGCCGTTGTCCTGTACGACTATTGTTGGCGCGCCGTTGCTGTCGGTCATCGCTTTTAGCGTTATCAAATTGCCCTCGGGTGTGTACTTGGCGGCATTGTCTACGAGTATTCTTGTCGCCTGCTTGAGCATTGCGACATCACCCTGCGCCGTAACCTCGTCTATTGCCGATATTACCCACTTATGCCCCGAATCAATCATCACCGACTCTTCATAGACCTCACGCAGCATATCGGAGAGCGAAAATTTCTCAAAACTCAGCCTTGTTCGGCCGCTGTCTCCCCGAGCAAGGAACAAAAGCTGCTCGACAAGTCGGTTCATGTGCTCTGTTTCGGTCTTTATTGCGGAAATGGACTCATCAAGTATCTTCTCATCCTTTTTACCCCAGCGGTCAAGCATATCGGTGTAGCCTTTTACAACGGCAATAGGTGTTCGAAGCTCGTGAGACGCATCGGAAACGAAGCGTATTTGCTGGCTATAGCTATCGCGTGTGCGCTTAATCAGGCTGTTAATTGCATCCTCAAGGCTTTTAAGGTCCTTGTCTCCGGTATGCAGCGCCGCGTCCGGCGAATCCGGCATTATGCTATCAATTGCGCTTTCAAGGTTATGAAGCTGTCGACCGTCGTAGCCGTCTGTGCCGGCGGAGTAGCCCTTTTGTACATTTGTGTTGCCGGATTCCGTGGAAAGCTTGATTGCTGACTGCGCCAAATTTGAAAGCGGAGCCAACTGCTTGGAAATCTGCATTTTTGAAAAAGCTCTTGAAAGCAGGGAAACGAAGGCATTAACAACACTTAACAGCACCATTCCGACTATTGTAACATAAAAATATGCCGTGGCGTTAACCACCCTCGGTGCTTTGTCGCCCATGCTTATGATGTAACTGACATTGGGGAACTCAAAAAAATTATTTGTCGGAAACCGCACATCTCGGCTGACCTCTCGCCATATTATAAATGGGTTACTCAGACCCGAATATGCGCTGTCCTGAATGTAGCAAAACCCGAGAACTAGCAGAATCAAGGTTGCAGCTCCCGAAAAGAACATGGCTGTTCTAACTCTTTTTATCTGCAAAGTCTGCAATCTGCTCGTGGTTGAGTTTGCTTTTTCAGCTTTCTTTGCTGCCTTATTCTCCGGCTGTCTACTCATGCTTTTCGTCCTTAATAACATATCCAACTCCACGCACGGTTCGTATCATGTTCACCCCATAAACATCGTCAATTTTCCCACGAAGATAGCGTACATAAACATCGACAACATTTGTCTCGCCCATATAGTCATAGCCCCAAACCCTCTCAATAAAGGTTTCGCGAGAAAGAACTATATTTTTGTTAATGAGCATCAGCTCCAGCATCATAAACTCACGTTTTGTCAGGTCAATCGGCACTCCGTTGAATTCAACGGAGTGGCTTGCACTGTCAAGCTGCAGCTTCTCCCAACAGAGCATTTTTCGGTTGTCGGTGATTTCGCTGGTCTCTTTTTTTCGGAGTGTCACACGGATTCGTGCCAAAAGCTCTTCAATCGCGAAGGGTTTTGTAACATAGTCATCGGCGCCCATGTCAAGCCCCGAAACCTTGTCCATCACTGCGTCCCTCGCCGTTAGCATAATCACCGGAACGTCAGAGCTTTTACGCAGCCGTCTTATAACCTCAAGCCCATTGAGCCCCGGAAGCATAATGTCGAGTAATATAATGGCAAAGCCGCCCTCGAGCGCGAGGTCAAGACCCTCGCGCCCGTCAGCAGACTTAACCACTTCATAGCCCTCATGTGTAAGCTCCAGCTCCAGAAAGCGGGCGATTTTTTCCTCGTCTTCGACTATAAGTATTTTGGACGACATATGTATTCTCCTTTAATCTTGGAAACAGCTATGAGGCGCTCTGTATGCTCTGTATGTAGATTAGTTAGATTTAAACTCGCTTTTTATATTGTCGGCAATATCAGTTGCCTTACTCATGGCGGAATTCACGTTGTCCTTGCCAAGCTCAGTTCCCGAAAACGAGAAGCGGCAGCCAAAGAAAAGAGCGACAATCATTAGCGGAATGATTACCCAGAAGCAGAATATGAGAAGAACTACGAACGCAGTAACAGGAAGCTCAATCTTCTTTTCATCGTTTCTGTGCATAACAAGGCAGTTCTTATTGCCCTTTTCGAAAATTTCTTTCATAAAATCGCCGAAGCTCTTGGAAGCCTTTTTGAAGTTTTCTCCGGAACGGCAGTTTTCTTTATATTGCTTGTTTTGTTTACCCTGCTTGTTCTGCTGGTTTTGCTGATTGTCCTGATATTCGTTGTTTTCATTACTTGTGAAATACTGAGCGGTTTTTCCGTTATGAACCTTTCCCTGTGCTTCAAGCTGGATAATTGCTTCGAGCATATCCCAGTCTGTTCTTTCAAGGGCCTGTTTTGCTTCGCCATAGCTTAGTCCGGTTTTTTCTACCAGTTTTTCTACGAGTTCAAGATTTGGTGTCATTTTTTTATCCTCCGTCTTTCTTAGTGTGGCTTCATTATGACTCCGAAGTCTTAAAATTCAATCCCTAAAAAGATTAAAACCTCATTAAAATTGACTGCAAATTTAATAATTTGACATAGCTTTTTGTTGAGTAAGTGTTGATATAACATTTTATCACTTAAAGCTGTTTCTTTCAATCTATTGCGAGCAAATGCACACGCAAAAAAACGCAGAGCGGCAAGCTCTGCGTTTTTTTATATCAATATTTATAGTTGTGTGCTTTTTCAAGCACCATGTCCTTGACCTTCATAAGTCGCACTTTTGATGAACGGTCATTTTCCTCAAGCTTCAGCGAGATGTATTTTATATTCTCTTGGCACTCGGGGATCATGACATACTCAAGCGCGTTTACTCGGCGCCTTGTCTTTTCGATTTCTTGTGCCATAAGCTGCATAGTCTTTTCAACCTGTGCAAGCTCCAGCATATCCTCAAAAACTCGCGACAAGGTTAAAAGTGCGTCATCAAGCTCTCCCGAAGTTTGAGCAAAGCCATAAGGGTAAATGTCTCCCGTGTCGGCAGTTTTTGTTTTGAAATCATAGACAGGGACATTTACGCTCATTACGTTTTTGAATTGCATCGAAAGCTCAACACTCTGGCGCGGATAGAGTATAGCCTGCTCCAGCATATCGGGTGACATGATGGCAGAGGCAACGGTAAGCGCGGAAAACGCCTCCGTCAGTCCCTCCTCAACTCGCGTACGAAGCTCACGGTTTTTCCGAACTACGTCCATGAACTGGCGCATAAGCTCGTCGCGCTTATCCTTAAGGAGCTTGTGCCCGCGCACTGCCGTTCTAAGGCGCGTTTTCTGTTGATTTAAGACCATTCTGGTCGGGGTTATCGATGTTTTTGGCATTTAATGACCATTCCTTTCGCAGCACTCAAACACATAGTGACCAAAAAAGGAATGGTCATTAATTGTGCATAGGTTGCGGTTGCCCGCAGGGCGAGCAACCTGCACTTGGAATCAAAGAAGTTTGAACTTGTTTCAAACTTTCACCTCAATTGAGAAACGAACTTTAACTGATAGTGCGTGCGAGACGGGCGCTTCTCTATTTCTTGGGTGAATACTTTTCGATGTGCTCGGTCTTTACGCGCTTTAGCTCAGAGGTCGGCAGAATGGACAAAAGCTCCCAGCCTAAATCAAGCGTTTCCTCTATCGAGCGGTTAACATCATTGCCCTGGCTGACATAGCGCTTTTCAAACTCCTCCGCGAATTTCGCGTAGAGCTTGTCAACATCGGTCAGTGCTGCCTCACCCAAAATTGTCATAAGTTCCTTGGCTTCCTTGCCCTTTGCATAAGCGGCAAACAGCTGGTTCATAGTGCCGGAATGGTCTTCTCGCGTTTTTCCGGGACCAACACCCTTATCTTTAAGGCGGCTAAGTGACGGCAAAACATCCACAGGCGGAACAATGCCTTTTCTGTGAAGCTCGCGGGAAAGGATTATCTGACCTTCGGTGATATAGCCGGTAAGGTCGGGAATCGGGTGCGTTTTATCGTCCTCAGGCATGGTCAATATAGGAATCATCGTGATTGAACCGTTTTTGCCGATACGGCGGCCGGCGCGTTCATATATTGTAGCAAGGTCGGTATATAGATAACCGGGATAACCGCGGCGTCCGGGAACTTCCTTTTTCGCAGCGGAAACCTCACGAAGAGCCTCGGCATAGTTCGTGATATCAGTCATAATGACAAGCACGTGCATGTCCTTCTCAAAAGCAAGGTACTCCGCAGCTGTCAATGCCATACGCGGTGTGGCGATTCGCTCAATGGCGGGGTCGTTTGCAAGGTTTGTAAACAGCACCGTACGGTCGATTGCACCAGTTCTGCGGAATTCCTGAACGAAATATTCAGCTTCCTCAAAGGTGATGCCGATAGCAGCAAAGACGACGGCAAAGTTCGTTTCTCCGCCCAAAACCTTTGCCTGTCGTGCAATCTGCGCCGCAAGTGCCGCATGAGGCAGACCTGAGCCGGAAAATATCGGCAGCTTTTGTCCGCGGACAAGCGTGTTAAGACCGTCTATAGTGGATACGCCCGTCTGTATGAATTCGTTGGGGTAATCGCGTGCGGCAGGGTTCATCGGAAGGCCGTTGATATCAAGGTGATCCTCTGCAAGAATTTCAGGGCCGCCGTCAATGGGTCTACCCATTCCGTCGAAAACACGTCCAAGCATATCCTCGGAAACCGAAAGCTCAAGTGTGTGGCCTAAAAAGCGCACCTTGCTCTCCTTGAGGTTAATTCCGGCAGCGCTTTCGAAAAGCTGAACAACAGCTGTGTCGCCGTCAACCTCAAGAACCTTGCAGCGGCGTGTTTCGCCGTTTGGAAGCTCAATCTCGGCAAGCTCGTTATAGGTTACTCCCTCAACCTGCGAAACTATCATAAGTGGGCTGGCTATTTCTCGGATTGTTTTGTATTCTCTGATCATAGCTCCTCGCCTCCTGCGGTAATTTCGTTAATGCGGGTTTTCATGTCCTCTGCGATATGCTTATAGGTTTCCCTATACTCATCCTCAGGCACATATTTTGCTCTTCCTATCTGCTCACGCGCAGGGATTTTAATAAGCTTATTAAGGTCGGCACCCTGCTCCATCGCCGCGCGGCAGAGAGCATCGTAGTCAAGTATCATCTGCAAAAGAATCGACTGACGCTCATAAGAGGAATAACTGTCAACATCGACAAAAGCGTTCTGTTGAAGGAAGTCCTCACGAATCATCTTAGCGGTTTCAAGCGTAAGCCTGTCGCCAAGCGATAGCGCATCCTGTCCAACAAGCTTAACGATTTCCTGAAGGCTTGCTTCCTCTTGCAAAATCCCCATGATTTTCTCACGATTTTGCATGAATTTTGCTCCCAACTCGTTGTCATACCACTTTTTCAGCCCTTCGACATACAGCGAATAACTTGTAAGCCAGTTGATTGCCGGGAAATGACGCGCATAGGCAAGGCTGGAGTCAAGCCCCCAGAACACCTTAACAATACGCATGGTAGCCTGCGAAACAGGCTCGGAGGTATCACCGCCCGGAGGTGAAACAGCGCCAATAGCTGTTAGACTACCGCGTCTGTCGTCAGCACCCAGGCACTCAACAACACCGGCACGCTCATAAAACTGAGCAAGACGCGAGGCGAGATAAGCCGGATAGCCTTCTTCACCGGGCATTTCCTCTAGACGACCGGACATCTCACGCAAAGCCTCCGCCCAACGCGAGGTTGAGTCCGCGATAACGGCAACGTCGTAGCCCATGTCACGGAAGTATTCCGCAATTGTAATACCGGTATATATTGAAGCCTCACGTGCCGCAACAGGCATGTCGGAGGTGTTTGCAATCAAAACTGTGCGCTTCATTAGGGGTTCTCCGCTGCGTGGGTCTTTCAGTTCCGGGAACTCCATCAAGACGTCGGTCATTTCGTTTCCGCGCTCACCGCAGCCGATATAAACAACGACATCAACGTCAGACCACTTAGCAAGCTGGTGCTGAACAACAGTTTTGCCGCTTCCGAAAGGACCCGGAACGGCAGCTGTGCCACCCTTTGCAAGTGGGAAGAGCGTGTCGATAACACGCTGGCCGCTGTTGAGCGGTCTTGACGGAACGTATTTTTTAATATAGGGGCGATTCTTACGAACCGGCCATTTCTGCATAAGTGTAAGCTTGTGGTTTTCACCGCTGTCACTCTTTATGAGGCAAACGGTATCGACAACCGTAAAGCTTCCTGCCTGAATGGAAGCAATCGTTCCGGAAACACCGACAGGAACCATAATTTTATGCAGAATTGCCGTAGTTTCCTGTACTGTTCCGATAATATCGCCCGCTGTAACCTTGTCACCAACCGAAGCTGTTGGAACAAACTCCCAAAGCTTTTCGCGGTTAAGGGCAGGAACATCAACGCCTCTTGAAATCGTTGCGCCAGTCAGCTCACGAATTGCAACAAGTGGGCGCTGAATACCATCGTATATGCAGTCAAGCATACCCGGTCCGAGTTCAACCGAAAGCGGGTAGCCGGAGGTTTCAACCTCCGCGCCCGGTCCAAGTCCGCTGGTTTCCTCATACACCTGAATGGATGCCGAGTCGCCGGTCATATTGAGTATTTCGCCTATCAGCCTCTGCTTGCCAACACGGACAACATCAGAGACATTGGCGTCTTCAAGTCCCTCTGCAACGACGAGAGGGCCGGATACTTTGGTAACTTTTCCGCTCATTTACATACCTACCTTTTCTAAAGGATGTCGCTGCCCACAGCACGCAAGACAGCGGACTGAAGGGCGGACTGTCCAAGCCCAAGTGAGCCTTCCCTGCCCGGAATCAAGATGATAGCCGGAGTGGGAGCGTCCTTATATTTATCAATCTCCGCAGAAAGTGCCTTGTAATAGGTTTCCTCCACATAGACGATAGCATAGTTGTCGTTTTCTTTCGTAAGCTTTTTAAACGCAGATAGAGCCTCTTCGTCACCCAAAACAGGGAAAGCGTCTAGCCCGAGCGCTTTGAAGCCCATTACTGTCTCTCTTCCGCCGATGACTGCAATTTTAAGCACTAATATCACGCAGCCTTTCCCGAATAAGCGAGGGCTTCACTCCCGAAAGCTTACCCGACAGTATCATTCTTGCCGCTGTAATTTCGTTTTCCAGTGCGGCTATATATGCTATTACAGGCTGTGCGCCAAAGCTTGACTGCTTTGCACCGGCAAAAAATGCAACCAGCGCATTGTCACAGCCGCGCTCAAACTCAGTCAGTCTTCCGCCGCGAGCCGCCTCCGCTCCGAGCAAAGCCGCTTCCCTGTAAGGTGTCTCCGCGTAAAGCGAAGCAAAGCCTTCGTCAGAATAAGCCGCTTGCGCGAGCTGTTCGGAATCCACGTTACCGCCGGAAATCAGCGCCCCACGAAGAAAACCGATATCCCTGCCCATTCGAATCGTTCTGACCGTAGCACGAAGGTTTGCACCATCTATCGCAAGGCATACATAATCTTTAAGGAACGGAGAATACAAGTTTTGCGCGGTCTTCTTCATTTCTTCAAAATATGCTCTGTCTAAAACGAAATCGGCAAGCTGAGCATTCTCGGTACGCTTAATAACACCGCGAGCCTCTTCAAGAGCTCTCGCAAGCAATTTTGGCAAAGCGTCATAGTCCTCGGCATGGTAAGCTTCAATAAGAGCTTCAACCGGTACCATGCCAGAATCGGAAAGCAAATTCTTCCCGTCGACATTCGCGCTCTCGGCCTTGATAAGAACCTTTGCGTTGTGGTAATCGTATTTCAGGCAAAACGCATCTAAAATCGCACGTTCAGGGATTAACTGACGAATCTCCTCAAAAGCCTCTGCCCTGTGCTGATTAAGCGTCTTTTCAATGGCAGCGGCAGTCATTCCTGACATATCAGTATATCCGCAATCCACCAACATCTTAGCAGCGTCATCAAAGGTTGGTGCATCCAGCATGCGGTCCATTTTGTCCTTTGTGAGTAGTTTTGGCTCTTTTGCTCTCAGTGCGGAGGTTAAATATAGGTAATCGTAATCATTAAATGTTTTATCTGACAAGTTTTTTCCTCCTTGTCACAGGGTATTTTTCGGTTTGTGTCAAAACTGCTTAATCGGAAAATAGCACCTCGGCAACCTTTGAAGAAAGCTCACCCTTTGAAAGCTCCACAAGCTTTTCAACAGTGCAGTTGACCTCAATATCGCCCTGCTTAACCACAAGTCCGCCTCTAAAGCTTCCCGTCAACTCGCTGACTGTGAGCTTGGGAAGAAGTCCTCTTTTTTTAAGAAGCTCGTTTGCTGCTTTTACAACTGCCTTTGAGCAGGCAGACTTGTCCTTCGCGTTAAAAACTATCTCCTCAAGTCCTGTACCGGCGGCAAGAGCTGCTTGCTGGGACAAAAATTCGATATATTGTTCATCGGGCAAGCTGCAAAGCTTTGTCACGGTTTCCTCAAAGACATGGGCAACAGCCTCCTGCTTCATGGCAAGAACGCTCTTCTTTGCCTCCATGTTGGCAGTGCTTTGAAGACGTGAAACCTGACTTTCAACTTCCTTGGTGCCCAAGCGAATGAGGTTCCAGTATTCGTCCTGCGCGGTTGTGTTGTATGCCTCTTTAATTCCGCGGCACTTCTCCGCGGTTTCTGTTTGCATAGCGGCAATTTCTTCTCGGGTTTCTGCCGCAATGCGTTCAGTAATTTTATTTATTCCATCCATTGAAACAACCCTTCCCTTTCGCCAATCCTCGGCGCGCTAACGTCACGAAGGAAGCGCGAGCCAAACATGCTCTGCTGCCCTTTTGCCGTAAGGACCGGTAACCGATAAAAACAAGTGTGAACAGTATACACGAGGTATGCGCTCTCCCTGCTTATTATTTAGCGCCCTGAATACCAATGAGCATCAAGAAGGAAGCGATGAACGAAAGAATTGCATAGAATTCAACGATAACGCAAAGCATAACGCCTCTGCCCATGCTGTCGGGCTGCTTTGCAAGAAGCTGAATGGAGCTAACCGCAACACGTCCCTGATAAAGAGCGGAAAACAGTCCGCCGATTCCGATTGGCAGGCAGGCAGCAGCATAAAGCATTCCGGTTGTAACAGGCATTCCAACAGCCGAACCGTCCAAAACGCCCATCCAAAGGATGCTCATTGCCCAAATAACGAAGCCGTAAAGTCCCTGTGTACCCGGAATAACCTGAAGAATCAGTACCTTTGAAAACAAGTCAGGTTTCTCCCTGAGCAGTCCCGCACCGGCTTCACCTGCAATACCTGTTCCCTTTGCGCTTCCGATGCAGCAAAGCGCCGCAGCGATGCCGCCGCCGAGCATACCGATAAACATTCCGCCGTATTGTTCAAATAATAGTTTAAAGCCCATTTGATTTAGTCCTCCTCAATAATGTTGAAATAATTTGTCTTTACTGCGAGTGGCTGAAAGGGTTTTCCGCCCTCGCGATAGAATTTTCCGAAAAACTCAAGATATTGCAAACGAAGCGAATGAACAAACGCTCCGAGAATGCTGAGCCCAAAGTTTAGCGCGTGCCCCAGCAGGAACAAAATCGCAAACGTGAAAATGTTGCCCGTAAGTGTTCCGAGCGTATTGAAGACGCTTCCGATAACCGCTCCCGCGAGCATCAGCGCAAACAAACGCGAGTAGGAAAGAATATCTCCAAACCAGCCGCTCGCTGTGCTGTAAAGGCCAAATAAACCGTTGCCGATTTTCCCGCCGATTGTCGGACTGCTGCGTCCCTGCGAAATAACCACCATGAGCGTTCCGGCATATGCGACATACCAGGTTATACCAAGAGCACCAAGCGCGATTCCTGCAAGGAACAGCCACAAAGAACCGATGTCTAAAACCGCATCCTTCCATTGACCGTCACGAACAAGCATATATCCGTTGATTGCCGTCGCAACAAAGAGATGTATAAATCCAAGCGCAAGCGAGCCAATCAACACCTGAAGTGGATTGTTAAGTGGGTCTATCAACGCCGGAAGACTCACTGTATGTCCGTACATCGAAGCAATTTTCGCGATAGCATCCCCGAAAAACGAACCACTCAGAACTCCGAAAACAGAAGTTGTAATACCACAGATTATCAAAATACCTGAAAATCGGGTCTGAACACCTCTGGGCTTCACCTTTGCGTTATACACCATACCCGCAATCAGCATTATTAATCCGTAGCCCAAATCCGCAAAAATAATACCGAAAAACAGCGAGAAAAAAACCATCAGGAACGGGTTTGGATCAATTCCGTTATAGGCCGGAAGGCTGTACATTTCTGTTAGCATGCTGAACGGACCTGTCAGTGCGTTGTTGGAAAGCCTGACCGGAACCTCGGGAATATCCTCCTGTGTCGGTTCAAAGGTTTCCCATGCGCAGTTAAAGTTTGATAGTACATTTGCGAGCTGCTTTTCTTCCCTAACGGGAATCCAGCCCTCGAAGTTAATTGTTGAATCTGTGCAAAGCAGCTTTTCCGAGTTTTCGGCCCGCTCTGATTTAGTGAGAAGCCTGTCCGCACAGAGCTTCATGTCATTTCTTACAGAAGCCGAGCTGACAATCTGTTCTGTCAATGCTTCCTTTTCGGTGATAAGCTCTTTAAGCTTCACTTCAAGACGCGCAATGTTTTCCTTAGCCGTACCCTTCATGTTGGAAACCGAAGACGGTGAGAACCCGAATTTTCTAACAAGCTCAAGCACCGAGGCCAGGTTTTCCTTCATTGCGATTAATATAATATAGTGAAGATCCTTATCTGATGATATTTTCAGAATTTGACTTTCGCTTTCGTTAACCGCAAGCTCTGCTTCAAGTGTTTTTAAATCAACAGTCGCAGGCACAGTTCCATGCAAAACAGCGCAGTTTTTCGTTTCCGAAAGTTCAAGCGGAATATCAAGGGATTCCCATGGCTTAAGTGTTTCAACCAGTCCCCGTAGTCTGCTCTCCTCTGCCGTAATGCGCTTGATTTTGTCATCCATTCCCATAAGCTTTTCTGCAAGAGCTAAACTTATTCCCAAAGATGATTCATCCATTATGGATTGAAGAGATATTTCCGACTTTGCCGAAAACAGTCCGGTTTTTGCAGGAGCATATTTATTCAAAAGCTCTATTCCCGAAATGAGCTCATCATGCTCTGCTTTGCACTGGTTTAGCCCTGCCATCTCTTTTGTAAAAACCAAGGCTTCTTCTGAGTCTTTTTCAAAAGCCGGCGGTTCCTTAATGTGGACGCAGCCAAGCAGCATAAGCTCGCGGAGCAGGGTCTCACGCTCGGATTTAACCGCTACAAGCCTCAAGCGCTTCATTTTTTCAATGGCCATTAGCTGTTCACAATCCTTTCAATCACGAGAGAAACTGCCTGGTCGGTTCTGCTGTTAGCGCGAACCTGCATTGATGCTTTGCGGTTTTCGGTGGTTCTTGAAAGCTCCTGCGCTGTTTCCTTCGCTTTTTCGCCTGCCTTACGCTTAAGATCGCGAATTTCTTCCTCCGCTTTCTTTTTTGCATCTTCAACCGCCAGTTTTCCGTTCTCCTCGGCTTCCGAAATGAGTTTTTTCGAAAGAGCGGCGGCGGCGGCTTTTGCGGCCTTCGCGTTTTCTTCGGCCTCACTGATTGCCTTTATTGCTTCGAGTGACATTCTTATAACACCCCCTGAACATGCCGGTTTCTTTTTTAATACCCTAAGGTGGAGACAACTACTATTATTATTCAACGGATTTTAGATAGTACCAGTAGTTGCTAAATATTTTGTTCATTGTAATCTACATTTACTAAAATTGCAAGTACCCAAAACTACATATTGGTATGATGCCCATATATTTTGTTAAATTTTAAACTAGTTTTATGCTTTTCCACCACACCGAATTAAAGCTATATATTCTAAATCACTAAATAATACAAAACTATCTTGATATCAGCCATAATGTCATATATAATTTATTAATGCGAAAGCAAGAGTACACGCAAATTATAAATATACAGGTCGGAGGAAACCACTTATGTCTGAACCAATTTATAAGCGCAGATTTGGTGACCGCAAAGAAGGTCGTCTTGTTCGCACTTTTCCTGCGTATAATAAGGTCGAGCCTTTTGTAATGAAATCACGCAACGATGCGTCAAATTATTTCAGTGATAGTATTGAGGTAACCGAAATAGATCGCTGGCTTCGCGAAAAACGTTCCGAAGGTTATAAGGGCATGGGTATGCTTCATCTGTTTCTTGCGGCTTATGTAAGAACGGTTGCTTATCGACCCGCTCTTAACCGTTTTGTTTCGGGGCAGCATGTATACGCTCGTCATGAGGTCGAGGTCCTAATGACCGTCAAGCGTGCGCTCACGGATAACTCCGAGGAAACCACAATTAAAGCAAAATTTTTGCCCTCAGATACCGTTTTCGACATCTACCGCAAGATTAATGAAAAGATTGATGAAATAAAGGCAAGCGACGAGCGCAACGGCACCGATAAAATTGCCGAGACTTTTATGCGCTTTCCCCGTATTATTATCAACTTGTTTGTTTCAATTATTAAAGCTCTGGATTATTTTGGCTGGCTGCCGCAGTCAATAATCGACGCAAGTCCCTTCCACGGCTCAATGATTATCACAGACCTTGGCTCAATCGGAATTCCTCCCGTCCATCATCATTTGTACAACATGGGCAATTTGCCGCTCTTCCTTGCCTTTGGAGCAAAGCGTCGAAATGTCGAGCTTGACGCCTCAGGCCATCCGGTTGAAAGGAAGTACATCGACTATAACGTAACAACAGATGAACGAATTTGCGACGGCTTCTATATGGCCGGTTCCTTTAAGTACCTCAAGTATTACTTAAAAAATCCGCGTCTGCTCGAGGCTCCTCCCGAGAAGGTTGTTCAAGATATATTTTAATAGCTTTTCAATAAAAAAAACAGACCGAAGCTTGGCTTCGGTCTGTTTTTTATTAATTTTAATTATAGATACAATTCTAATTTTGAACTATAGCAGAAATATGTCCAGCCCAGATACTTATCATAAACTGCCGTTTGGGCTCCTCCGCCCTGAATGAAATTCGCTTGGAAAACAACCGAAGGCTCAAGAAGCCGTTCACCGTTTAGAAGTCTCATTGCTGCGGCAACGCAGCGCTGACTTGGCAGAAGATTGTTAAAGTAACGGCTGTTAGCACCGTAGTATTGCCCCGGCTGGTCAAGTACTTCCTTTATTGTGTTGGGAAATTCAGGGCTTGCTACTCTATTTAAAACAACTTCGCCAACACACATTTTCCATTCATCACTCAGCCATTCCGAGCCGGCTTCGGCATAAATTATTTTTGCCAAAAGCATAAGGTCGTCAAAAGTGTAGCTTTCTTCATCAAGCTCAAGGGCCATAATTTTTTCTTCACGGGCCATCTGCGATGCGACACCGGCATCATAATCACCGGTTACAGCGGCAGTTATCATCTGCCCTGCGTAATCAATATCGGCAGAAAACGTAGTTACAATTCCATCGGAATTCTTATTGGCAGCTTCTGCATAGCCGCTCATAATAAAAGTTAGAACAAGCACAGGCAATATGGTTATCAATTTTTTCATGGATAAACCTCCTTAAATCAGTTGCAGTCCGTTTTTGTGGGGGCATTCACGTGTGATTCGGTATCACCCGATATTCGCAATTATAGCTTCAATGCCTAGAGAATAATGTCGGTTTGCGCAAATCAATACGCAAGTTTCTAATCTGGCCAAAAACGCTATTCAATTCCCACTTTATGGTTTTACAGCCGTATTTTCAGTTCATTATTCCCCACTTTCGGTAATGTTTTTGTGTGTTTTTTCTTGGCATGTCGCTCATCTTAGCAAAGTATTTCGATAAAATCAATATATGTTAAATTAATAACGTAATTTTTAGTAGTTTTATTAGATATTTCTGTTACTATTTTGTATCCATTTGTAAATTATTCACTCACTTTTCTTTACCTGCTTCAAATCATATAATTCTATCAGCTTGTTAATTGTTTCTAAATTCATTGCTTAAGCGCAGAAAAACCACCCCAAAGCTCTCGAATCACAAAATGTGGCATACGAGGCTCTGGGGTGGTCACAAAATACTGTTTAGTTCTAGTGCTTAACTCTGTTTTAGCTCTATTTCCGAAAAATGAACTCGCTGGCAAAGTGCTGAATGTTATCGCTAAAGCCCTGAATGATATAACCGTTTTCGGTTCCCGCTCCTCTAATTTCGAGGGTTTCGCCAAGGCTCGTTTCTCTTGTAAAGTTAACAACGTAATCCATTACTTCCAAACGCTGATACTCCGGCGGCAAAAAATCCACAGCTATTCTGCTGTACACTCCGTTGTTTACGTGGTTATTGCAATCCAAATCCGAATAATACACCGGCCGCACCCCAATTACGGGCAATTGAGCTTCCGTAACAATTTTTTTGCATTCCGGACTGTCGGTAGGAACATCGTAAAAGCTTGAGTGCTTGTAACTATGTTCAGTCGGTTCGATTGTTTTTCGCTCAAACGGGTTAATAAGCGCCCATGTTCCTGAGGCAGACGCAATCAATTCTCCTTCCGGCGATTTGATATCACAGTCTCTCAGATAAAATCTGCCCTCTGTTTTACGAAACCAAGTAGTAAGTATTAAGGTTTCATTGCACAGCGGCGTTCTGTGAAACCTAATGCTCATACGTGTTATTAAAAAGAGCATTCCAATATTAATAAAGTATTCGTGCGTATGTCCCTTTGCCTGAAACTCGTCACCTGCAATTTCTGAAAACAGTGCTAAAATATGGTGCAAGGTCAATTTCTTTTCCGTGTTGCAGTCCATATAATTAATTGTAATCTCTCTTTTATAAAAAGTCCCATCAAACCATCTGTCGCTCATGAATGTCCCCCGCGTTAATATCTTTTTTTGTCAGGTTAGCAAAAATACTCGCAGCCAAAGCGCAGCGAATTGTTTGCTGTTCCCTGAATTATATATCCTGTATCTGTAAATGCTCCGCTGATTTCAAGCAGCTCGCCCTGCTTAACTTCTAAAAAATAATTTATCAAAAAGCCTTTGATTTCCTTCTGCCTTATTTCCACCGGCAAATAATCATTCGCGATTTTCCCATAGACGGCGTTGTTGACATGGTTATTCGCATCCAAATCCGAAATATAAATCGGCCGAATCCCCAAAACTGACAAATCTCCGGTTTTACTTAGCTTTTCGCAGTCGGGGCAGTCAGACTTACGTAGATCTGTTTGACGCCTGCCTTCTGCAAGACTACTCGGTCTCAGCACTTTCCTAGATATTATGTCAACCAGCATCCACTGGCTTGCCCCAGAAACAAGGACCTCGTCATCAATTGACTTAAGCTCGAAGTCCCGATAGAAAAAAGGTCCTTTATCAAACCTTTCCCATGTGCTTGCAACAATTTCTTCAGTATGGACGGGCATTCTTTCAAACTTGAACCTCATTTTTGAAAGTAGCAAAGCCTGTCCGCGCTCAGAAAGGCAGTCATAGCCAAGTCCCCTTCTTTCATAATCCTCGCCGGCGAGCTCGGAAACGAGCTTCGTAATGGCATATAGGCTTGCGTTTTTTGCTCTGTCGCAATCCCCGAACCTGAACATAAATTTTCTATTGAAATAAGCGCCGTCATACCATTCTTCCGGCATAAAATCCCTCCAACTATGACATCAATTGTCAAGAAGGCGTTGTTTTTTGAATTCGAGTGCAATTATAAACTCAATTACTGCAAAGCTCAAGCTTAATTCTACTCGTTATACAAATAATTTGCGGTAATTTGGCATTTTTTCTTTGTAATTTAAATTATAGGGTGTATAATGCATAAAGTTTCAATTACATTGGAGGAACTTCATATGCTTACAGAAATTATCAAAACTCTTAAAAATGACCGCAGAAAAATCGTTTTTACCGAAGGCGAAGACCCCCGCATACTTGAAGCAGCCACGCGTCTTGTTGCCGACGGCATAATGGACGTTCTTCTTTGCGGCGAGCCTGAAAAAATCAAGGCTGCTGCCGCTGCAGGAGGCTTTAAAATTGACGGTATGGAGATTGCCGACCCAAAAAATTACCCTGAGATGGACGCTATGGTCAACGCCATGTTCGAGCTCCGCAAGGGAAAGATGCCTGCAGAAGAGTGCCGCGCCGCTCTTTCCAAGGGCAATTATTTCGGCACAATGCTCGTTAAGATGGGCAAGGCTGACGGTCTTCTCGGCGGCGCAACCTATTCCACAGCCGACACAGTACGTCCTGCGCTTCAAATAGTCAAAACCAAGCCCGGCGCCCACTTGGTCAGCTCCTGCTTCATTCTTGTCCGCGGCAACGAAAGAATCGCCATGGGCGACTGCGCAATCAACATCGACTATCCCGACACAGTTGACAAAGACGGCGTTGTTACCCTCAAGGGCAGCGAAAAGCTTGCCGAGGTCGCAATTGAAACCGCCAGAACCGCAAAGTTCTTCGGAATCGACCCCAAGGTTGCTGTGCTCAGCTTCTCCACTAAGGGCTCAGGTAAGGGCGGCACAGTCGACCTATCACGCGAAGCCACCGAAAAGGCAAAGGAGCTTGCTCCCGACCTTGCCATAGACGGCGAGCTTCAGTTTGACGCCGCAGTATCCCCCGAGGTTGCCTGCACAAAGTGCAAGGGCTCTCCCGTCGCCGGTCAGGCAAACACCTTCATCTTCCCCACCATCGAAGCCGGCAATATCGGCTACAAAATTGCTCAGCGTCTTGGTGGCTTTGAGGCCTACGGCCCCATCCTTCAGGGCTTGAATGCTCCCATTAACGACCTTTCTCGCGGCTGCAACGCCGACGAAGTCTATGCGATGGCGATCATTACACTGGGCACAAAATAATTAGTTTTTCTTGCACATTGTTGTAACAACGTCAGATTTCCTTGACATTTCTAATAATTTATGTATAATAGGATAGCTTGTCATATGATGGCAAGCTATCCTTGCCCCTATTATTGGGGCCATAGTCCAGAAGGAGGTGCTAAAATGGCAAAGACTAATGAAAAGTACGAGCTGATGTACATCATCAACCCCACCATCGGTGAAGAAGAGATTGCAGCAATCGTAGAGAAATTCAAGGCACTTGTCGAGCAGCACGGAACTGTCGATGAGATGGAGCTTATGGGCAAGCGCAGACTTGCTTATGAAATCAACGATCTTACCGATGGCTACTATGTTCTCGTCAAGTTTTCTTCAACTCCCGATTTCCCCTCGGAGCTTGACCGTATCCTTGGTATCACCGACAGCGTAATCCGCAGCCTTATTACCGTTCGTTGTGAATAAGGGGGCCGGTTTATGCTAAACCACATTACACTTATGGGTCGTTTGACCCGTGATCCCGAACTGCGCTACACGCCGTCCGGAACAGCTGTTGCATCTTTCTCTCTCGCAGTGGACCGCGATTTCGCATCCAAGGAGGGCGGAGAAAGACAGACCGACTTCATCGATATCGTCGCATGGCGTCAGACCGGTGAGTTCGTGTCCAAGTATTTTACAAAAGGCAGTATGGCTGTTGTCAGCGGACGTTTACAGATTCGTGAATGGCAGGACAAGGAAGGCAACAAGCGCCGCACAGCGGAAGTCGTAGCCGACAATGTTTATTTCGGTGAAAGCAAACACCGCGACGGTTCGGAAACTGGTTCACACAGCGGCTCCGCTCCCCGTTCTTCGGGTAGCTCCCACGAAGGCGACTTCAAGGGCTCCGCATTTTCCGAGCTAGATAATGGCGACGGCGATTTGCCGTTCTAATCGCCAACATTTTAAAACCAAAGACAGGAGGAAAAAGCCTTGGCATATGATAATAACAGCAGAGACAGAATGAATAAAAATCACAAGCGTAAAAAGGTTTGTCAGTTTTGCGCTGATAAGAGTGAGCATATAGACTACAAGGATACAGCGAAGCTTCGTCGCTTTCTCTCCGAGCGCGGCAAGATTTTGCCCCGCCGTACAACTGGAACCTGCGCTGCACATCAGCGTGAGCTCACCGAATCAATCAAGAGAGCCCGTCAGATTGCTCTTCTGCCCTATGTAATGGACTAATAGTCTATACAATAAAAAGGACAGCCTTATTAAAGGCTGTCCTTTTTATTGTATGATTTGATAAGATTCTTTATTCTATTTTGAAGCACTGCTCTGAATAAACTGAGCAAGCTTCAAATCAAAGGTTTTGATATGTGTAATAAGCTGAGTTACCTTCATATTAACCATGGCAACCACAGCGATATTCGCGCCCTCTGCTTGAAGTTTGGTCGCAACATTTTCAATGTCCTTTATAAAGTCCTGATGCCAGCTTTTGTGTACCGCATATTCGGGATATTTATATTTCACCTGAAGCTCTTCCTCGTGAGCGAAGTGTGTCTTAGTATAATTCGACAAAAACTCAATAGACTTTCCAATTTCCTGACGGCCCTTGCCAAGAGAGCAAGCCATAACCAGCTCGTCAGCCGCTTTAACAAGCTGCTTGTGCTCATTATCAATCTGTATATTTCCCGTTTCCAGATCCTTTGTCCAAACAAATGCCATATGCAACCTCCTGTAATATACTTACATTATATTTATGCTCGATTATCCCGAAAATTAAAGTCATTCTATACATTCAAATTTGAAGTTGTTATTTAAATGTATAGACGCTTTTATTCCCAATCCTTCCATATTTCGGGGCAGTAACCGACTGTCGCTTTTTTGCCATTGCGGACAATCGGCGTCTTTATAAGCGACGGGTTTTCAAAAAGCTTTTGAAGCTTATCGGCATCGTAGGCCAGATATTTAAGTATTTCGGCATCCTTCGCCTTTTGATCTATCAACGCTTCAAGTCCGACACAACTGAGCACACTTTCAAACTCTCGCGGACTCATTCCAAAACGAGGCAAATCAATGCTTTGAAATTTCACCTTGCGTTCTTTAAAGTAACGCTCAGCCTTCTTCGTTTCAAAGCACTTTGATTTTCCAAAAATCTGTATATTCACAGCACGGCCTCCAACACATTATATAGATTGTTATAAAATATATCACGCACGAGAATCTCCGGATAATTCCGCTTAAGCATGGCTTCATAAATGTCGCCATAGCTTTCAATTCCCGTAATACCCTTTGGCGTGGTTTCAATTCCGTCCAAATCACCGCCCAAGCAAATTGCCTTCTCGCCGCCAAGCTCAAGGAAATGCTCCGCGTGGCGTATAATGTCATCAAGTCCGGCTTCGCCGCCGGCTTTGAGAAAATCGGGATAGAGATTGAGACCGGCAACTCCGCCGAGCTTCACGATCATTTTAAACTGCGAGTCCGTGAGATTGCGCGGATTGTCACAAACCGCTCTTGAATTTGAATGACCGGCAATAATGGGTCTGCGGGTTATCTCGACAACGTCCCAAAAAGTTTTCTCGGAAGCGTGCGAAAGGTCAACGGCAATTCCAAGCTCCTGCATTTTTTGAACGTACTCCGCCCCGAGCCTTGTTAGTCCCGATTTTGTTGGGCTGTTTGCAGCGCCGCACAGGGCATTGTCGTAGTTCCAGCAGAGGTTAATAAGCCGCACTCCCCTGTCATACGCAAGTTCAAGTTCTGCTATATTACAGCCTATCAGCTCCGCACCCTCTATGGCAATCAGCGCTGCAACTTTGCTGCTATCAGAGGCTTTTTTAATATCTGACGCACTTTTGCAAAGCAATAGCAGGTCGGAATTCTTTTTAAATTCGGACAAAAGCTCCGTCAGCAGCTCTCCTCCGATTTGTGTTAAAACCTCGGAGGGCCAGTCCTTTGAGTAGTCAAGCTGTGACCAGCTTTCCACCGGTCTTGTAAATACCGCAAACACCTGTGCATATGGCGAATAACGCAATCCGCGCTTTAAGTCGACATGAAGCTTATTTTCCCTTATGCCGCAGTTATGGCTTTTTGCTTCGGCAATCGTATCGCAGTGTGCGTCAAAAACAGGGATGTTAATAGTATCGCCTCCGTTTCAGTGCAAATAGTTTATCGCAAACTATTGGTTTTCGCAAGATGCAAGTTTTAATTATAATTGTTGCAAAAATTCATATGTAATATGCTACACTAATAAGTAGAATTGAAATCAAAATGAAAGGCAATTTATATGATTACTATTTTCAACCGAAAGGAAGTACTTTGCACTTTCTCTATGAAGAGCCAATCTGATGCCAGAAATATCTTAGCGGCAAATAATATTGACTATACCGTGAATACGACGGGGAATACCATGCGTAATATAGGCTCTGGTGCGATAGCTATTGACCGATTCCAAGAAAACTCAAATTTATCATGTGAATATAAAATTTACGTGAAGAAGAAAGATTATGACGAAGCATTAGCTCTGCTAAGATAAAATGAAAAGCCCCGTGATTTCTCACGGGGCTTAATTATCAGACTTCCATTATTACTGGCAATATCATCGGACTGCGCTTTGTCTGCTTATATAGATAGCCGGACAAATTTGCCTTCACCTTTGCCTTAATCGTTGCCCAGTCGGTTATACGCTGATTTTCGCAGGAATCAAGAGTTTCAAGTGTGACCCTTCTCAGCTCCTCCAACAATGCGTCAGATTCTTTTACATATACGAAACCGCGGGTTACAATATCCGGGCCGGAAACAAGACTTGCATCCTCGGATGAGAGCGTCATGACAACGACGACCATTCCGTCCTGAGCGAGATGTCTTCTGTCGCGGAGAACAACGCTTCCGACATCGCCGACGCCTGTTCCGTCAACAAGCACCTTTCCAGAGGGAACATTTCCTCCAAGCTTGATTTCTTTCCTTGTTATTTCAACAATTCTGCCAATGTCGCTAATCACAATATTCTTTGGGTCGATGCCCATGCTTTTGGCAAGCTCCGCATGAGTGCGGAGATGACGCTGCTCACCGTGAAGCGGTAAAAAGTATTTTGGCTTCGTCAGCGCAATCATCATTTTCAGTTCTTCTCTGCAGGCGTGGCCGGAAACGTGGAGCTCCTCAAGCCTGTCATAGATGACCTCCGCGCCCTTCATAAACAGTTCGTTAATAACGCGGCTGATTGTCGTTTCGTTTCCGGGAATGGCAGAAGCTGAGATGATAACTTTATCGCCCGCATCAATTTCGACCTGGCGGTGACCAGAGAAAGCCATGCGATAGAGGGCAGACATATTCTCGCCCTGACTGCCCGTTGTAATAATTACGACCTTGTTTTTCGGAAGCGTATTAATTTGGTTAATGTCTATGAGTGTATCCTTAGGCACGTCCATATAACCAAGCTCCATGGAAACACGCATGATGTTTTCCATGCTGCGCCCTGTAATCGCAACCTTGCGGTTGTTTTTTGCGGCGCTGTTAATTATCTGCTGAAGCCTGTGAACGTTGGAGGCAAAGGTTGTGACGATAATTCTTTTGTCAGAGCCCTTTATCAGCCTTTCGAAGTGAGGGCCAACCTTGCTCTCCGATTCGGAATAGCCAGGCTTTTCAACATTTGTCGAGTCGGAGCACAGCAGCAGAACGCCCTCCTTGCCAAGCTCTCCAAATCTGGTCAGGTCAATCATTCCGCCCTCAATCGGCGTAACGTCAATTTTGAAGTCTCCGGTGTGGATAATCGTTCCAATCGGTGTTTTAATTGCCAAAGACACTGAGTCCGCAATGCTGTGGTTGATGTGGATAAGTTCGATTCCGAAACATCCGGCCCTAAAATGTTCGCCCGCTTCAAGCGTGATGATTTCGGTCTTTTCGAGCAAACCATGTTCCTCGAGCTTAATTTTTATAAGTCCCGCCGTAAGCCGTGTAGTATATAGCGGTGCGCTAATCTCGCGCATGAGAAACGGCAGTCCACCAATGTGGTCCTCATGCCCGTGGGTTAGGATTATGGCTCTGATTCGAGCCTTATTTTGCACAAGGTAAGTGAAATCAGGAATAACGATATCCACGCCGTACATATCCTCGTCAGGAAAGCCCAAGCCGCAGTCGACAATGATAATATCGTCACCGTACTCGTAAACGGTGAGATTTTTGCCAATCTCGTTTAAACCCCCGAGTGGAATTGCTTTTAATTTTGATGCCATAGTATGAAATAATCTCCTTCTGATTTTATATTGAATCGTTGATAATATGTAGATTACAAGTCCAAAGAGCGTACAAAAAGCACGAACGCACAATTATCATTATATCCGCCCTGCTACGCGGATATAATGTACTGCGTCCACTGATTGACTCTAATTAATTGTAACCATATAATAAGTACTTTCGTACAAATATCTAATTTAGTGTGTCACGTATTTAAACCCCTCAAGGTCATTTCGTGACTGTTTTGTGACTTAGAATTTGTATTATATCACAAAACTGTTTGGTTTACAAGGAATATTCCATCAAATCACATTTCACGGCGGCCCTCAAGGGCGCGGGTCAATGTTGCATCGTCGGCATATTCCAAATTGGAGCCGACAGGGATTCCATATGCAAGGCGGCTGACCTTAACATTAAATGGCTTAATAAGGCGCGAAATATACATGGCGGTCGTGTCACCCTCTGTGTCGGGATTAGTCGCCATAATGACCTCACGAATTTCACCCTCTGCAACACGAGTTATGAGCTCGGAAATTTTAAGGTCATCGGGTCCGATATGGTTCATTGGTGACATAAGCCCATGCAAAACGTGATACATTCCCTTATACTCACGGCTGCGCTCAAAAGACAGCACATCTCTCGGTTCGGCAACTACACAGATAACGCCCCTGTCACGGCGGCTGTCGTCGCATACGGAGCAAAGTTCACCATCTGTGAGGTTCTGGCACACCGGACAGCAGTGAACGCTGCTTTTTGCTTCTAAAATTGCGGAGGCAAAGCCTGCAGCTTCCGCATCAGGAAGCGAGAGAACATAGAAAGCCAAGCGCTGCGCGCTTTTTTTGCCGATTCCGGGCAGAGATGCAAATTTGTCTATGAGGTTTTCCAGTGAGGGCGGGAAAAATGACATTATTCAAAGGCTCCTTGTGATTATAATCGAAAGGCATATACAAAAGCTGTCGTAATACGTTCTATTTACTTTACGCGTTGCGGATGGCATCAATCGCTACTTTTCGATTTTCTTTTCCGAATACAGCATTTCCTGCGACAAGCACATTTGCCCCCGCTTCCTTAACAAGCTTTGAAGTCACAGGGTCAATTCCGCCGTCTACCTCAAGCTCGCAGGAGGGGTTGAGTCCGTCAATCATTCTGCGTATTTCAGCAATTTTCGAAATTTGGTCGTGCATGAAGGACTGCCCGCCAAAACCGGGCTCCACTGTCATGACAAGCACCAAATCAAGCATCGATATATAAGGCAGAAGCGTCACCGCCGGGGTCTTCGGTTTAAGACTTAGTCCGACTTTTTTCCCGCAGAGCTTGACCGCTTCGATCGCTTCAAAAATATCCTGAGGCTGGTCGGCCTCCAGATGGAAGGTTACCAAATCGGCGCCCGCGTCGCAAAAAGCTTTGACATAGCGGTGTGGCCTGTCAATCATGAGATGCACATCAAGAAACATATCCGTCGCCTTACGAAGGGACTTGACAACGGGAATTCCGATACTGATGTTGGGCACAAAATTTCCGTCCATTACATCGACGTGTAAATATTCCGCTCCAGCACCTTTTACGTCATTAACATCGGAAATAAGTGCCGTAAAGTCGGCTGAAAGTATAGAAGGCGAAATTTTTGTCATTTTAATATCCCCTGTTAGCTGTCAGAGCGGTAACAGAAACGCTCCGAACGGCATAAGATTTTATAGTCGAGCCCCGCGGGGTCGGCTTTGATATACGGGGGCGGCTCGCGCCCGCTTGCCGTCCCCGGCGGACTTGTTATCTTGGCAGAACCAACTCTACAGAAAGCAATGCATATGCTTTAATTATACAGCATGGGACAAGCGCTTGCAAGATAAATACAAAATGTTGTGTTACTTTGAAATAATGACCGCCGGATACACCTATATACATAAAATATATTGTATTAGCTCTAAATTCGCGGTATAATATAAAATCTGAAAGGTGGCTGAACCATGACTTTAGACAATTATTTTGATACACTCAAGGGCAAGAGCATCGCCGTAGTCGGTTACGGTGTCAGCAATGCCCCTCTTACTGAACTTTTATTATCCCATGGCCTCGATGTTACCATATGTGACAAGCGTAATGAAGACCAATTTGAAGGTGCTAAAGCTCTTGAAGAACGCGGTGCAAAGCTGCGTTTGGGAGCAGGCTACCTCGAGGACATGCATGAGGATGTAATTTTTCGCACTCCGGGACTGCATCCGTTCACACCACAGCTCCAGGCGGCCGTAAAAAGCGGCAGCACACTAACCTCCGAGATGGAAGCTTTTTTTGCTGTATGCCCCTGTCACACCATCGCTATAACAGGCAGCGACGGTAAAACCACCACCTCCACGCTTATTGCAACACTTTTAAAGGAATCGGGTCATACTGTCTTTCTCGGTGGTAACATCGGCACACCTCTTCTCAGCAAAGTGCCTCAGATGAAGGCAGAGGATTTTGCCGTACTTGAGCTTAGCTCCTTCCAGCTTCACAGCATGACGTGCAAGCCTAATATTGCGGTTATAACTAACATATCTCCTAATCACCTTGATGTTCACCCGAATTTGAAGGACTATATTGACGCAAAGCGAAACATTTTCCTCAATCAGGACGAAAACGACCGCTTGGTACTCAACGCAAATGACCCGTACACAGCCGATTTTGCCGCTCAGGCAAAGGCCGATATTCGCTATTTCAGTCACGAGCATTCGGTTCAAAGCGGCTGCTTCACTGTCGACGAGCTAATCTACTCGGCGAGAAATTACGAGGTACAGGAAATTATGCCCGCCGCAGGAATCCTTATTCCCGGGATTCACAATGTAGACAACTACATGACGGCTTACGCCGCAACCGAAGCCTTCATCACAGACAGCGTCTTTCGTAAGGTTGCCAGAACCTTCCCCGGCGTCCCTCATCGTATTGAGCTGGTTCGTGAGAGAAACGGCGTCAAATACTACAACGACTCCATCGCCTCAAGCCCCACACGCACAATTGCGGGCTTGCGCTGCTTCGCAAAGATTAAACCAATTCTCATCGCCGGCGGTCACGACAAAAACATATCCTTTGACGACTTGGGAACAGAGATTGTCGCTCGTGTCAAAGAACTCTATCTGACCGGCGAAACAGCCCAGAGAATCCGCGACACCGTTGTTTCAACTCCCGGATATAATCGTTTAACGCTCCCCATCTACATCATAGACGACTTCCGCGAGGCCGTGCTTTCGGCAGCCGACAGTGCCGTTGATGGTGATGTCGTAATACTCTCCCCCGCCTGCTCATCCTTCGATAAATTTAAAAACTTCGTAGAACGCGGAAACACCTTCCGCAGTATAGTTCTCGGCTTAGAGTAAAGATGTGACAAGTCACATCAAAATGGAGGTAACAATGCTTCTAAAAGAAACTATTATAGACCTTTGCGGACTTGCCGCTCCCTCCGGCTTTGAGGAACGGGCTTTCGCACGCATTAAGGAGCTTTTATCTCCTTACGTCCATGAAATATCAACCGACGCTCTCGGCAACCTGATTGCCGTTAAAAGATGCGGCAAGCAAGGTGCAAAAAAGCTTATGCTCAACGCGCACATGGACGAAATCGGCTTGATTATAACAGGAATTGAAAAGGGCTTTCTGCGCTTCTCAAACCTCGGCGGCATTGACCCGCGAATGCTTCCGGCAAGGGAGATAAAGGTTTTAACCGACCCTCCGATTTTCGGAATTATCGACACAATGCCTCCTCATGCCCTATCCGACGACGAAATGGACAAATCCATCGACCCGAAAAAGCTCTTCATTGATATAGGTCTTAGCGACGATGAAGCCAAAAAACGCGTTCCTCTCGGAACGGCCGCCGTTTTTGCAGGCGGAGTCGAAGAGTTAACGGAAAACGTGCTCTGCGGAAAAGCGCTGGATGACCGCGCATGCGTTGCAATTGTGCTTAAAACAATGGAGGCGCTTTTCGATAAAGAACTCAATGTAGACGTCTATTGCCTAATCAGCACGCAAGAAGAGCTAGGCTCACGCGGTGCCATTTCCGGAACCTATGGAATCAACCCCGACTACGCCGTTGCAATCGACGTTACGCACGCCTCAACTCCCGACTCAAAAAAAGGCGAAACTCTCGAAATGCGAAAAGGCGCTGCAATCGGCATCGGCCCAAATATGAGCCGTAAAATCACTAACCACCTTATAAGCTTAGCGGAAAAAAAGAGTATTCCTCATCAGTTTGAAGTCATGGGAGGAAGCTCGGGCACAGACGGCTGGGTTATTCAGGTATGCCGCGAGGGGGTTTCAACCGCTGTTGTTTCCCTTCCGATAAAATATATGCACTCTCCGGTCGAAACAATGGACATTAGCGACGCCGAGGCAATTGTTTCTCTTCTTACAGAATTTGCGCTCGATATAGGAGAAGGAGGCATCCTAGATGCTTGACACACTGAAAACCCTCTGCTACCTCAGCGGCGCTTCGGGCAACGAGGACGAGGTACGCGATTATATCCTTGAGCGCGTAATGCCATATTCGAATGAAATTATCACAGACAACATGGGCAATCTCATTATCACCAAAAAGGGCAAAAAGCAGTGCGGGAGAAGAATCCTTATCTGCGCACACATGGATGAGGTTGGCATTATTATAACCGGAATAGATGACGACGGTTATCTCCGTTTCGATTTTCTCGGCGGTATCGACAGACGTGTTATCATTGGCAAGCGTGTCTATATCGGAAAAGACAGAGTTCCCGGGATTATCGGAATCAAGGCCTATCACCTTGTCAGCAAGGAAGAGGAGAAAACTGTTCCTAAGCGCGAGGAACTGTATATCGACATCGGTTTAAACTCAAAGGATGAAGCAAAAGAGCTTGTCGCTCTTGGCGACGCAGCAGTATTTGACGACAGCGTTCTGGAATTTGGCGACGGCTACCTCAAGGCGAAGGCCATCGACGACAGAGTCGGTTGCGCCGCGATGATTAAGCTCATCGAAAGCGAGCTTCCCTGCGACTGCACCTTTGCCTTCACGGTTCAGGAAGAGGTCGGTACCCGCGGCGCAAAAATTGCCGCCGCCCGCATTAAGCCGGATATCGCTATCGTGCTTGAGGGCACAACAGCCGCAGACCTGCCCGAAGTACCCGAGGGGAAACGCATCTGCTCTCTCGGCGGCGGTATTGTCATCCCCTTCATGGACAAGGGTGCAATTTATAGCCGCGAGCTTTACAAAACCATAACCGAGCTTGCCGACAAAAACGCAATTATTTGGCAAACAAAAACCATGATTGCCGGTGGAACTGACGCTTCAGTCGTTCAGCGCAGCGGCGTCGGTGTCGATACTATTGCTATTTCTGCCCCGATACGCAACATTCATTCGCCGGCAAGCATCGCAAAAATCTCCGACTTTGAAGTAATGCCACGACTGACACGCCTTCTTCTCGAGTCACTTTGCGAAGAATAGAAAAGGATTTTCACAGATGAGTTTAACAGAAATTTCCCCTAGGGTTAGGGCACTCTCGCGCGAGGTTGAAAACAGCCTTCAAGACGTATTCTCTGGGTTTGACAGCGTTGCAGAGGCCTGCACGCTAAAGGTCATGTCCGCTTTTCACGAATTTCGTGTATCCGAGGCCTGCTTTTCCGGAACAACAGGCTATGGCTACAACGACCTTGGTCGTGATACACTTGATAAAATATACACCCGCGTGTTTGGTGCACAATCCGCACTGGTGCGTATAGGTTTCGTAAACGGCACTCACGCAATCGCAACTGCACTTTTTGCAATTTGCCGTCCAGGAGACACGCTGCTGTCCGTTACGGGAACACCTTACGACACGCTGCAATGCACCATCGGCACTTCCGGAAACGGCGACGGCTCGCTTAAATTCTATGGAGTCGACTATGCTCAGGTCGATTTATTGCCCAACGGTGAGCCTGACATAAACGGAATAAAAAATGCAGCTGCCAACCCAAAGGTTAAAGCCGTTATGGTTCAGCGCTCCCGCGGCTACGGTAATCGCAGGGCGTTCGGCATCGACGACATTGAAAAGATAATAACCGCAGTCCGTGAGGTTAACGAAGCGGCGAACATCCTCGTCGATAATTGCTACGGCGAGTTTACCGAAACACGCGAGCCGACTGATGTTGGGGCAGACCTTATAGCAGGCTCTTTAATTAAAAACCCCGGCGGAGGACTTGCGCCGACAGGCGGCTACATAGCCGGCAGAGCAGATTTGGTTGAGCGCGCCGCAATACGAATGACGACCCCCGGAATAGGCGGAGAATGCGGAAGCACACTCGGTAACAATCGACTATTATACCAAGGCTTATTCATGGCGCCTCATATAGTTGCGCAGGCTCTAAAAACTGCTGCGTTTTGCGCGGGTATGATGGAGGGTCTCGGCTTTCGAACATCTCCTAGTGCGAGAGAATCTAGACATGATATTATCCAGATGATAGAATTTGGTACTGCAGACAAGCTATTGAAGTTTTGCACCGGTATCCAGCACGGTTCTCCTGTCGATAGCTATGTAACCCCTGTACCGTGGGCTATGCCCGGCTATGAGGACGAAGTCGTTATGGCGGCTGGCGCTTTCATTCAGGGCTCATCCATCGAGCTGAGCTGCGACGGACCAATGCGCGAACCGTATCTTGGTTTCATGCAGGGCGGGCTTACCTATGAATCCGGTAAGCTCGGCGTTATGCTGGCTTCGGATGAAATACTAAAGCCGAACAACTCGTAGCTTATATTGACCTCTTTTCAAGTATAAATATTATATGTTATTTAAACCAATTTCGGTCTATTTATCCGCCTAGGTTTATATAAATGGCATAGGGGGTATCCTTATGCCATTTATTAAAAGACGCGCACCTCTCACGAGAAGCTTAAGGTCAAGACCAAGAAGGCCAGCCCAAGCTGCTGAAACGAAAGTGACGTTTTTCATTATTTTTATCATTATAGCGATCTGCGTTGCTCTGGTTATTGCCGGTAACTATTTAAAGAAGATTTCCGGTGAGATGGCCCTCTCCAATGCTTCGGACACCATAACCGCTGCAATTAACGATAAAATAAACGAAAAAATGAGTGAAGGTCAGTATGACTATAACTATTTTGTGACCCTGCAAAAAGACGACACCGGAAACATAACGGCCATCTCCGCGAATATGGCACGAATAAACACTCTCTCATCCGAAATCCTGCAGGAGGTTATCGCCGCCACAAACAACGGCATGGATGACATCAAAATTCCTCTCGGCAACCTTTTAGGGTCGAATTTACTTATGGGCAGAGGCCCAGACATTCCTGTAAAAATCATCATGCTTACCAGCTCATATGCGGATTTTCGCAACGAAATTGCGTCGGCAGGAATTAACCAAGTAAAGCACCAAATCATTCTTGAGGTTCGAGTTCAAATTGACGTTATGCTGCCTTGGGAGCTTAAGTCAACCGAGGTTTTGAGCGAGGTTCTGATTGCCGAAACCGTCCTCGTAGGCAAAGTACCTGATACCTATCTCAACTTAAATCAGCCGTAAAAATGGAGTAATAGAATGGATATGCAGACAGGAATAGCAAAGCTGTCTGCAAAATCAAAGCGGCATGGCAAGGCATACTACGACCTCGACGCGCCGCTTATTTCCGATTTTTAATACGATGCGCTCATGCGCCACTTAATTGAGCTTGAGGAGCTTAATAACTATATTAATCGCACAAACGAGACAATCGACGGTAATCCCGAATGCGTTACAGAACCGAATATCGACGATAGGTACATAAGTTTAGATTATGTTTCTTATCTTCTTGCAAGTTAAGAAACCCTAAAAATGAGTCACTTTGTGATATTTTTAATGCACATTATGATTAAACAATATTAACGATAAGTCGGAGTGATTTAACGGACTTTTGTTTAAGATATTAAGTTGTAAGAAGGAGAACAATTTGGATAGAAAGAAATACAATCGATTAAAAATGTCCATAGAGCATCACATGGACGAATACTATAATCAGGACGCTCTCAAGATAACGTCTAAAATGTTCAATATTCTTAAACCCACTGAAATTAGTATTTATTCAGCTTTTTTCGATTTCATTAAAGTTGAACACTATTTTTCGCTTTTTATATATTACACTTGTGTAACTGGTGAAACTTATGGATAAAAAACAAAGGATTGAAGCGCTCGTATCGATATTGAATAAAGCCTCAGAGAATTATTACGGTGGCCGCGAAGAAAGTATGCCAAACTATGAGTGGGATGCGATGTTTGACGAGCTGTCGAAATTGGAGGCAGAGACTGGGTACATTCTAACCAATAGCCCTACTCAAACAACTAGTTATGCTGTTAGTGAGATTTCAACCGAAAATGGCTCTAAAGAGGCGCATGAGTTTACAGCACTCTCATTAGCAAAAACTAAAGATATTCGTGACCTACAAACATGGGCTGGCAATTTGACAATTTGGATAAGCTGGAAATTGGATGGTCTCACCTTGGTTTTGACCTATGATAAAGGTGTCCTCGCAAAGATTCTCACGCGGGGAAATGGAACCATTGGCACAAATATTTCATTCATGAAAAACGCTATCAAAGGTATCCCCCAAAAAATTGAATACAAGGGACATTTTGTCGTCCGTGGCGAAGCAACTATTTCCTATGCTGATTTTGAAGCGATAAATGATATCCTTGAAGATGATGATGAGAAATACGCAAACCCCCGAAACCTTGCATCTGGTACACTATCCCTTGATGTTTCAAAATTGGATTTGGTGCGAGAAAGGAAAATCACTTTCAACGCATTTACACTGGTTTATATTGATGAGCCCATGAAGTCGTGGGGTCAGCGTATGGCGTATCTTGATGCGCTAGGCTTTACTACGGTTGAAAGGGAAGAAACTATAGCAGCGGATTTGCCCAGCGTAGTAGACAAGTGGACAAAGAAAGTAGAGTCTGGGCAAATGGGCCTTCCCGTAGATGGCCTTGTGGTTTGTTACGATGATACTGATTACGCAGCAACGGGAACTGTTACTGGTCATCATGCTACACGTGCAGGTTTTGCTTTCAAATGGCAGGACGTATCTGCAATTTCGCTGCTTGATCACATTGAATGGTCCTGTGCTGCTTCGACCATTACCCCTGTTGCTGTGTTTGAGCCGGTACAGTTAGAAGGCACAACAGTTTCCAGAGCATCTCTCTGCAACATCAGTGAGATGGAGAGGCTTGGAATCGGCGAAGACCATCGAACCACACTAGAAATCATCAAAGCAAACAAAATCATTCCAAAATGCATAGCGGTAAAAAAGGCGGAAGGTACCTTCACAATACCAAGCGAATGCCCAGTATGCCATGCGCAGACGTATATTAAAATAAGACCTAAGAGCGAAATAAAAACACTACACTGTACAAATTCCACATGCCCCGCAAAACATCTGAAGCGGTTTGCTCGTTTTGTCAGTAAGCAAGGCATGGATATTGATGGGCTTTCTATTCAGTCGCTTCTAGTTTTTATTAATAAGGGTTTCATCGCGAAGTTTGAGGACATCTATCATCTTTCCGAACATGTAAATGAAATTAAACGATTAGATGGGTTTGCAGATAAGTCATGCGATAATCTTATAAAGGCAATCGAGCGTAGCAGGAAGGTTCATCCAGTGAATTTCATTTATTCGCTATGCATTCCGTTGATTGGCATAGACGCAGCAAAAAGGATCATTCGAAAGCTTGGTTACAACGGTTTTCTCAATCGGCTAGATAATTCTGAAGGATATGAAGATATCGAAGGGATTGGCCCTGAGAAATCGACAGCTATCCTCAAGTGGTATCAGAATTCTGAAAACAAGGATTCGTTTTTAGCCCTTTTGAAAGAATTAAGTGTTGAAGCGGTTTCTGCTAAGGAATCATCAGCAGGAAGGTGCTCAGGACTCACATTTGTTATTACTGGAGATGTTCAGCATTTTGATAATCGCGATTCATTCAAGGCTTATGTTGAGGCACAGGGCGGTACCGTGACTGGAAGTATTTCTAATAAGACTAACTACCTCGTAAACAACGACTTAAATTCCACCTCATCGAAAAATATGAAAGCAAAAGCGCTAGGCATTCCTATTATATCTGAAGACGATTTCATTAACACGTTTGGTGAAAACCCATAATTGACACAAATTAGTGAAGCAAGGACAAGCCTGGACTGTCGGCCGTTTGACTTGCCAAACAGCAATGCTGAGCATTTAATACTCTTGAATCTGATTATTTATATAACGTGAGGTGAAATCGTGGAAAGCATTGCGCTTAAAATACTGAATACTAATGCATTGATAAAATTGGAAAAGGAAAATGAACAGCTTAAAAATGCCAATGAAAAAAAGACCAGAGAACAGTTGTTGGATGCTATCTGGGATAAAATCACTGAATACGATTCACATATTCTTGATTATGAAAGCGAACAGCACATCATTGACCTTACTGAACGAGGGGTGGAATTAGTTCCAGTTGAAAAGAGCCATGTTGAAGCACAATGGGATGAACTTTTTACACCGCTTGTTTCAAAAGAATCGAAGAAACATGCAAAACAATATAACGATCAATATAAATGGCATCTATTTAGCTTTGATTTGCTTGAAGCGTTAAAAGCTGATGAGGCACGAATGGCTTTTGATAAAACACGAAAAGACACAGCATACTTGTTTTATCAGTATTCCGAAGAATCTTTCCTCGTAAAAAATGCTTCTCTTTTGACGGCGAAAGATTTGGATTTTGACAGTGCTATGGATAAAGCAGACATATACGTCTTTGATCCAGTAGAAAAATGGACCTATGTGAAGACACACGAAGGTTCGTGTGTCCCATATTTCTACAGCACCAAATGAGCAACCTAGAATTGACATTTTGTTATGAACTTCGCATTTTTATCAAGCGCGGGAAACTTAATCGAGACAAAAGCGTGTCTGGACAAGGCTATCCCCGGCCTTGAGCCACAGAACAAAGCACTTTATACCAAGGCAATGGTTACGTCTAGCATGCCAAAGTCATACAGGAAAACATACGTTTGACTAGTGTATTGTATTATTGATATAC
>JAGPMA010000069.1 GCA_018053145.1 Oscillospiraceae bacterium
GCATTCGTGATAACAGGATAGGTATTCTAGGTATTGGGAGGATATGATTTGTAAATATAGTGGATATGTTTCCGAGAACCGACAGGTCGAAAGACATCAATGCTGTCCTCTCGAGCCATGTTGAGTGCGTCACATTGATGTCACGGGCAAAAGAATGAGCATGGGAAAAACCCTTATACATCAAGGCCTTTAGCACATATGGGTGTGAAACTCATTGAGTGAAAACGAGATTTTATCGCTTCGTGGGAACAAGTCCATAGAAGCGGTTTTTGATAGTCAAGTGGTCAGGTTAGATGTCATAGCCCCGCGAGTGGTCGGGTTAGATGTCAGCCTTCGCGAGTGGTCAAGTTAGATGTTTTTTTTGGATTTTTCTGAGGTTGTGTGGTCGGGATAGATGTATTTATAAACGAAGTGTCACGTTTAAATACCGGATCATATGAAATTAGTCACTTTATTGACTGCCCCCAAGGCTTAATTTCTTGGGTGGCAGTCTTTTTAAATTATTTATGAAATTACTCAAAAGTTATTGACATATGCTATAAACGGAGTATAATAAGAATAGACGGCATATGCCGAAAACTAAAAGGAGGTGAAATACATGCCAAGAAGGGATGGAACCGGCCCAATGGGCGGCGGATCAATGACTGGAAGAGGTTTAGGACTCTGCACAGGTGCAAATGCAGTAAAGTACGGAGCTGGTCTCGGAATGGGATTAGGCCTTGGACTTGCTTGCAGACGCGGTTTCGGTCGTGGTTTTGGTAGAGGTTTTGCGATGAATCAGACCTCCTCGAAAACACAAAAAGAACTGCTAAATGAACAGAAAACCATGTTGCAGGATCGACTCGAAGTCATTGATAAGCAATTAGAGAGCCTATAACGGGTATCAGAGGCAACCGGAGGACGCTCCGGTTATTTCTGATAAGAATGGAGGTGATGAATTATGGCGAGACCGATGAAGTGGAGAAAAGTATGCTGTTTGCCTGAAAGCAATAGATTTGGACCTCTTGATTCACCTATCGACGCAGAAGACCATGTAAACATGACCGTAGACGAATATGAAACCATAAGACTTATCGATTTGGAGGGCTTTACTCAGGAAGAGTGTGCCAAACAAATGAATATTGCTCGTAGCACCGTCCAAGGCATTTATATAGAGGCCAGAAAAAAGCTGGCTGAATCTTTAGTAAATGGAAAGGTGCTGTCGATTGAAGGTGGCGAATACCGGCTTTGTGAAGGATTAGGAAATGGTTGTGGTCGCGGCTGTCATAGACATAGGCGTGGAGGGCGCTTTGCAAATGAGCAGGATTGAGGTAACTGAGTATATATTTTGAATTAGTAAAAGAACGGAGGATTCTTATGAAAATAGCAATTCCAGTAGATGAGAAAACCTTGGAGTCGAATGTATGTGTATCCTTTGGACGTACTCCCTATTTTCTTATTTATGATGTAGAAACGAAGGAGAGTATATTTATTGACAACAGTGCGGCGGCAAGCACAGGCGGCGCCGGGATTAAAGCTGCACAAATAATAGTTGATAACAAAGCAGATGTTTTACTCACTCCCCGCTTAGGGGAAAATGCTGCTGACGTGCTAAAACCCGCTGAAATCAAAATTTGTAAAACCATAACTGGTTCAGCCAAAGATAATATTGATGCTTTTATTGATGGGAAATTACCTTTGCTGGATGAATTTCATGCCGGATTTCACGGGCACGGGGGCAATTAATATGAAAATAGCTGTGCTAAGCGGCAAGGGCGGCACAGGAAAAACACTGGTATCGGTGAATTTAGCAGCGATAGCGAAAGCATCCACATATATAGACTGTGATGTAGAAGAGCCGAATGGACATCTGTTTTTTAAGCCTGAAGGGGTTCAGGTGAAAGAAATATCAGTAAAGATTCCAAAAGTTGATCATGAGTTATGCAATGGATGTCGAAAGTGCGTTGATTTTTGCAACTTTAACGCCCTTGCCTATATTAAAAACAAACTGATTGTCTTTGACGATGTGTGCCACTCTTGCGGCGGCTGTATCTTGGTTTGTCCTGTAAGGGCACTATCAGAGAAAGCAAAGGTTATTGGCAAAGTGCAAAAAGGTGTTTCTGGCGAAGTGGTGGTATGGACAGGAGTATTGAACACCGGTGAAGCTACGGGTATTCCTATCATAAAAAAGCTACTTGAGGAAAGTTCGGAAGTAAATAAGCAGACATTTATCGACTGTCCACCAGGAAGCGCTTGTATCGTGATGGAGAGCATCAAAGATGCGGACTATTGCATACTGGTGGCTGAGCCGACATTGTTTGGTGTTCATAACCTCAACATGGTATACGAACTGGTCAAGTTATTTAACAGGCCATTTGGGGTGATTCTTAACAAATGTTTGGAAGGAGAAAATCCTGCTGAGAAGTTTTGTTTGGAAAAAAATATAAAGATTTTAGGCAGGATTCCATTTGACAATGAACTTGGAACCTTGAACTCAAATGCGGAAATCGCCGTCAATAAAAATGAGGAATACCGGGAATTGTTTTCTTCTCTGCTTAACAAGGTGACAAAGGAGGTGCAGCATGAAACAACTACTAATCCTTAGCGGTAAAGGCGGAACCGGAAAAACGACAATAGCAAGTGCGTTTATAAAGCTTGCTGATGCCAAAGCATATGCGGATTGTGATGTAGATGCGCCTAACCTGCACCTCATTGCCGGATGGAGTGTTAAACCTGCAAAAACAGATTATTATGGGCTACCAAAAGCAGAGATAGATCCGGAACTTTGCATTAAATGCGATCAGTGTAGGCAAAACTGCCGATTTGATGCTGTTTCAATAGATGAAAAATACAAAGTGGATCCTTTCGCATGTGAAGGCTGCGGCGTTTGTGAGTATGTTTGTCCTGTGGAAGCGATAACTATGAAACCGGCAGTGGCCGGGGAATTGATGCTGTATTCTGATGGAGAAAAAGTTTTTTCAACAGCGCAACTAAAAATGGGCAGTGGTACCTCCGGAATGCTTGTAACTGAGGTGAAAAAGCAAATGAAGGCGGCAGCAGCTGATGCGGAACTTGCCATTATTGATGGATCTCCCGGAATAGGCTGTCCTGTCATCGCATCACTTAGTGGTGTGGATATGGTTTTGATAGTCGCAGAACCTTCCATATCAGGTATCAGCGATATGGAGCGCATTATAAATACGGCAGCAAAATTCGGAACAAAGACAGCGGTATGTATCAACAAATACGATACTAACATTGAGAATACAGAGAAGATTGAAGAGTTTTGTAAAAAACAAGCGATGCCCTTTATTGGCAGGATACCCTTTGACTCTAACGCGGTCAAAGCGATTAATAATGGTCAAACCGTTGTAGATATAGACTGCATATCAGGGACGGCGGTTAAAGAGGTTTATCACAAAACAATGAATCTACTCTTTGAAAAAGGTGGTGGCTAAAGTCATGCTTATTAAAACGTTGGTTGAAAACACCTCGATATCAAAAGTCTTTGGCAGCGAGCATGGCCTTAGCTTGTATGTAGAAACAAAAAAACACAAAATATTATTTGATGTGGGCGCAAGCGATTTGTTTCTTCAAAATGCAAAAAAGCTTAATGTGAATATTGCTGATGTTGACTTTCTTGTGATTTCGCATGGACACTGTGACCGCGGCGGAGGGCTAAAAACCTTTTTGAAAGAAAACACAAAAGCCGAGGTATTTCTACATCGTCTCGCTTTTGAAAAGCACTATGCTATTCGTCCAAATGATGAATTGGAATTTGTCGGTCTTGATGAAGATCTGAAGCAAAACAAACAAATTATCCTCACGTCAGACCGTTTCTTTATTAACAGTGGAATCCAAGTATTCTCTAATATCGTCCAAAAAGAACCACGCCCAAAATCAAACAGTGGCTTGCTAAAGGAATATAAGGGGCAAACGATAGCTGATATCTTTGCACATGAACAAAACCTCGTGGTAGAGGAAGACGGGAAAACCCTATTAGTAACAGGCTGCGCTCATAATGGTATCATAAATATACTTGAGCATTTTCACACGCTAAAAGGTAAAATGCCGGGCTATGTGATAGGTGGATTTCATCTTTCCAGCCGCTCAGGCGGAAACGAGGACTCTGAAATGATAGATAGAATTGGTAAATACCTAATGGGTACAAAAGCAAAGTTTTACACCTGCCATTGTACAGGTGTCGAGCCTTATAAAAGGCTGAAAGCTATTATGGGTGATAGCATCGATTATCTGTCAGCAGGCAGTGAAATTGAAATCTAAATAAAAGGAGCAAGATTATGAGCGAAAATTGCAATCAAAGCTGTAGCAGTTGTTCGGAGGACTGCGCAGAAAGAAAAGAACAAAAAACAGATTTCTCCGAGAAGCTGCATGAGATGAGCAGTGTAAAAAAGGTTATTGGTGTTGTCAGCGGCAAAGGCGGTGTCGGAAAATCACTTGTTACCTCAATGCTTGCAGTTACAATGAATAGAATGGGCTATCATACCGCTATTCTTGATGCGGATGTCACCGGGCCTTCTATCCCTAAGGCATTTGGTATCAAAGAAAAAGCTAAAGGCAGTGAGTTCGGCTTATTCCCTGTTAAAACGAAGACCGGGATTGATATCATGTCTGTTAATTTGCTTTTAGAAAACGATACTGACCCGGTTGTCTGGAGAGGGCCAATCATTGCAGGTACCGTCAAGCAGTTTTGGACAGATGTTATTTGGAACGATGTAGATTATATGTTCATCGATATGCCTCCGGGCACCGGCGATGTTCCACTTACGGTATTTCAGTCCATTGCTGTTGATGGAATTATCGTTGTGACGTCCCCACAAGAGCTTGTATCCATGATCGTATCAAAGGCTGTAAAAATGGCAGAGATGATGAATGTCCCCATTATCGGTCTGGTTGAAAACATGTCCTATTTTAAATGTCCTGATAATGGCAAGGACTATCAGATATTTGGCGAAAGTCATATTGAAGAAATTGCCGAAAAACATAATTTAAAGGTTCTTGCTAAGTTACCTATCGACCCAAAAATTTCGGCTGCGTGTGACAAGGGTATGATAGAGCTTTTCGATGGCAATTGGCTTGAGCCGGTTACAAAAATTTTAGAAAGCATGGAGGATAAATAAAATGATGAAAATTGCAGTAGCAAGCGAAAATGGAATGGTGACTGAGCACTTTGGACATTGTAAAGGTTTCATGATTTTTGATACTGAAAATAATCAAATCGTCAAGAGCGAAACCGTTGCTAACCCCGGGCATAGGCCTGGATTCTTACCTAACTTTCTTGCCGATCGCGGTGTAAATGTCATCATCAGCGGTGGTATGGGCGGAGGTGCGGTTGAGATTTTTAATGAAAGGAACGTTGAAGTTGTTGTAGGAGCAAAAGGTGATGCTAAAGCAGCAGTAGAAGCGTACTTGCAGGGCTCCCTTAAATCTACTGGTTCCGTTTGTCATGAACATCAGCATCATGATGAATGTGGGGAGTAAACCCGTCAGTTAAACTATAAGCAAGACACCCTACGTTAACTTCGTAGAGTGCCTTGCTCGTTTTTTGCTCTATTCTTCCACATCTACCGTCACGCCAGACTTGAATTCCACGATGAATTTGTCTTCGTATATGGTGACCTTTTCAATCAACCGCCGGACAAGCTGCTCATCGTATCCGGCAAGAGCGATGGACTGCTTCTTTAGGAATGTGCTCATATCAGTAATCCGCTTTTTGAGCTCGTCACGGTTAGCGCTTTCAAGAAGCAGCTTCTGCTTTTGGTCACGCAAGCGGTGAATCTCATCGCCAACTTTATCATAATCCGCATTGGAAGTTGCCAATTTTAGAAGCTCCGTTTGCAATGCCTCTAGCCGCTTATCGATATCTGCCAAGGCCTTGTCGCTTTCACGATTTATGACGGTCGCAATATTATTCCGTAGAGTAGTGAGAAAAGAGTCTTTGTCGCAGAGTGTCTGATTGATGGCGGTGACCAGCACTTGCTCAATAGTGCTCTCCAGTACCGTGCGGGCGTCGCAGAAAAGACCGGTGTTTTCTAACCGGCTGACACAGCGCCAGACGATAGATTTCTTGCCTCGGTTATTCCAATGCACCCTGCGAAAAACCTCACCGCATTTGCCGCAGATGATTATCTGAGCAAAGACGTGGTTGCTGCTGAAAGTTCTGGTCTTTCCGTTGGGGCTTGTGTGCACGATACGGCGGCGGACAAGTTCTTCCTGCACCTGCATGAATAGTTCCTTCGGAATAATGGCTTCGTGGTCGTCCTCGACATAGTACTGAGGAACCGTGCCGTTGTTCCTGATCCGCTTCTTGGTAAGGAAGTCTGTCGTGTAGGTCTTTTGCAGCAGGGCATCGCCCATGTACTTCTCATTTCTAAGGATCTTGTTGATGGTACTTGTGTGCCATTTTTCTTTACCGGCACCGGTGAGAATGCCATCGGCTTCAAGCCCGGCGGATATTTTATCCATGCTGGAACCCTCAAGGTACTCACGGTAAATGCGTTTTACAACTTCAGACTGCTCCGGATCAATGACAAGCTTTCCATCATTGCCCTTTGTGTATCCGAGAAAGCGATTACAGTTGACGGTTACCTTTCCTTGCTGGTAACGGTATTGCAGGCCGAGCTTCACGTTCTGGCTGAGCGACTGGCTTTCCTGCTGGGCTAAGGAAGCCATGATTGTGATTAGCACTTCGCCTTTGGCATCCATCGTGTTTATGGATTCTTTTTCAAAATAGACTGGGATGTTCTTGTCCTTGAGCTGCCTTATGTACTGCAGGCAGTCAAGAGTATTGCGGGCAAACCGGCTGATTGATTTTGTGATAATCATGTCGATGTTTCCGGCCATACATTCGTCGATCATTCGATTAAATTCGTCACGCTTTTTAGTGTTGGTTCCGGAGATGCCGTCATCTGCAAAAATCCCTGCCAGCGTCCACTGCGGATTTTGCTGAATGTATTCCGTATAGTGGCTGACCTGTGCATCATAGCTTGTTTCCTGCTCGTCGGAGTCGGTACTGACCCGGCAGTATGCTGCGACCCGGAGCTTTGTAACCTCGTCCCCGCTGACGTTATTTCCGATTTTGTGTTTTGCCGGAATGAAGGTTACATTTGCCATTACATCGCCTCCGTTTCAATTAAGCTGTATAGGTATTGCGCCTGCATGGCAGGATCTTTGTAGCTTTTTTCAGGCTTTTCAAAGCGGAAGTTTGTCGGTATTACCTGAGCAGGCTTTTCTTTCTTGCGATCTAGTCGTCCGAGCGCTTCTGCCCGGTGCTGTTTTTCTGCTTCGGCTTTATCAAAGGTTTCACTGTCTATGATTGCCGGATAGAAGTCATCACCGAGGTAGTGACGGTTAGCCATCATCCGTTTTGCACCGCCGTGCTGAATTTCGATGCCGGCCATTTTAGCGGAGGTTTCAAAGGACGCACCAGCCAGGTAAGCTTCATAGAGTTTTCTTATCTTCGTGGCGGCAGTTTCATCAATAACCGCATTCCCGTTTTCAATTCTGTATCCGTAAGGTGTATGTCCCATTGTCATATCCTTTCCGTCAGGCAAAGTCCGCATTTGAGTTCAAAAATGAACTCGGTGCGGTTTTTTACCGTGATTTGCCTGACATGTTTTTCAAAGAGCTCCTCATCGAAGC
>JAGPMA010000070.1 GCA_018053145.1 Oscillospiraceae bacterium
CCGCGATACGGACATGGCAAAAGAAATGATGAACTACACAAAAATGAACATCCTTTCTCAGGCTGCTCAGTCAATGCTCGCTCAGGCAAACCAGAACCCCCAGTCAATCCTACAGCTCCTCCAATAAGGGAAGCGACTTCCCAAATCTCTTAATAATATGCAAGTTGCAGGGACGGTTCAAACGAACCATCCCTGCAACTTGTTATATAAGCTAAAATGAATACGTTGCCGATTAGGTTAGGGAGGTTGACTGGGCTGATCAGAATGCTTTTATCATTGATACAGACACAGGTGAACAAATCAAGGTATATATTTTTGTTGCCGTGCCGTACAGTGGCTACTCGTATGTGGAAGCTTTCCTATCTCAAAATCAAAAGGCTTGGACTGATGCTCATGCTAATGCCTACAGTTATTTCGACGGCGTTGGCCGGATTTTGACGCCGGATAACCTTAAAACCGGCGTTACAAAAATATCCGGCAGTGAGCCTGTCATAAAGGATTTCTGTTGTCGAACCGGAAGCGGAGCTCTCATCAGGGGCGTCTCAATATGGTTTTACCCGTGGCGCAGAGTATTACAAAAGGAGAGATAATTGATGCTGAACGAAAGCACCGCCTCCAAACTAAGAGATAAACATCTCGGCGTAATGCCTCAGGCATTTAAAGGCCAGCTTACAAGCAACGATATGACCAGCCTGAGCTTTGAGGAACGTTTAGGATTACTTGTCGACGCGGAGTGGACTGGCCGTAAAAATAATCATCTGTTGCGGCTCATTAAAAAGCGCAGACTATGCTATTCCCGGAGCCTGTGTCGAGGACATTGAATATCTCCCGGGAAGACAGCTGGACAAGGCCCAGATTTCACGGCTTGCGACCTCTGGATATCTAATGTCATTATTCATGGCGCTACCGGCGTCGGGAAAATCTTTGTGGCTTGTGCACTCGGCATGGTGACAAGCAGAAATTTTCTATCCGCCAGATATGCCCGATTGCCGGACTTGCTGACCGAACTTGCAATTGCGCGCGGGGGATGGCTCTTACCGCAAGGTCATGAAGCAGTACAAGCAGGTAAACGTGATAATTCTTGATGAATGGTTATTACTCGCGCTGAAGGAGAGCGAGACCTGCGACCTGCTCGAAATCGTAGAGGCTCGGCATAAAAGGGCGTCGACTATCTTTTGTTCTCAGTTTGACACGTCGGGATGGTATCTCAAAATCGGCGAGCCCACTTTGGCTGACGCTATATGTGACCGCATAGTACACGACTCGTACACCATGTTTTTAGCTGGCGAATCAATAAGAAAACTGAAGGGTATTACCGACTAAAGCTCAAGGCCGTCCGAAGAGCATTGACCCTTCGGACGGTTCTAGTTTCAGAAGCAAATTGCGCACAACTCCCGTGGCCGCCATGCACAATCTAAGCGGAACGAATGCACATCGTCAAACGGTCACGCCGCACTTGCACGGCGGTATTTGCACATGAGAGAATTATCCTTAGCATTAGAGTTTATTTTACAATTTTTAAAAAAATCTAAGAAACCCTAACTTACTATGAGGGCGTTTTCTCATTCTCATGCCACATTGTCCGTGTGCTGCTAGATTTTACGCTTACGATTGAATAGCGTTTAGCTAATTAGAGCCGTTGTAATATGTGTGTGTTTGTGCTATAATTATAAATAAAAAAACGACAAAACTATCAATATGGGAATGTTAATTCCAGAGGTAATTTGTGATAGAAAACGACAATAATGGCAATTTTAAAATGTTAGTCCCGATCAGGAACGAACTTTATGAAAAATCAGTTAAAACCTTAGAACTACCTACGGTTCTGGAACTTCTTTCGAGGGAGGCTATCAGTCTTCCAGCGAAAGAGGCTGTTTTGGCGTTGCGTCCCTCGGACAGTGAATATGAGGTTAAAAGAAGACTGGGCGAAACGAGCGCGGCAAAGGCCATGATGGTGCTCAAGGGAAGTCCGGGTTTTGGTGGCGTTCGAGATGTGCGCTCGTCTCTTGCCAGAGCAAACATCGGCGGAATGCTTAACACGCGGGAGCTCTTGGATATCGCGGGAGTTTTGCAGTCTGCGCGCACGGTTCGAGCATATGCGGCAGGTGATAGCAGTGGACGCAGCGACATCGACTTCTTGTTTTCGTCACTTATGGCAAATAAATTTCTTGAAGAAAGAATCACAAGTTCGATAATAGGAGAGGACGAAATCTCCGACGGGGCAAGTGCAGACCTTACGACTATTCGTCGACTGATTAGAGCCGCCGCGGCACGAGTGCGCGAGGCTTTGCAAAAAATAATTTCATCTCCGGCCTACGCTAAGGCACTTCAGGAGCCGATTATTACAACACGCTCTGATCGCTATGTAGTTCCTGTCAAGGCGGACCACAAAAGCAGTATACCCGGACTTGTTCACGATGTTTCCTCAAGCGGAGCAACGCTCTTTGTCGAGCCAATGGCGGCGGTGAAGGCGAATAACGAACTTAGGGAGCTTTACGCGAAGGAAAAGCTTGAGATTGAACGGATTTTGATGGAGCTTTCAGCCGAATGCGGCGACCATGCCAACGATATTATTGCGGACTTCAACGTGCTTGTCGAGCTTGACAGCATCTTTGCAAGGGCAAAGCTAAGCTATAAGCTGGATTGTCAGGAGCCTGTAATCACAGATAGACGCATATATTTGAGAAAAGCTCGCCATCCACTTCTGGCAAAGGACACCGCCGTACCAATCACTATTGAGTTGGGGAGCGAGTTTGACACACTTGTGATAACAGGGCCAAATACCGGAGGAAAAACCGTGTCCTTAAAAACCCTCGGACTCTTGTGCGTTATGGCGGCCTGCGGTCTGCATATACCGGCAGCGGACGGCAGCATGGTACCGGTTTTTCACAGTGTGCTTGCGGATATCGGCGACGAGCAGAGCATTGAACAATCACTTTCAACATTTTCTTCGCACATGACGAATATTGTTAGAATACTGGAGCAATGTGAGGGGCGAAGTCTTTTGCTTTTTGACGAGCTGGGCGCGGGTACGGACCCTGTTGAGGGCGCGGCGCTTGCAGTTGCCATCATTGAAAATGCAAGAAAAAAAGGCTCGGTAACTGCCGCAACGACTCATTACGCGGAGCTAAAGGTTTATGCCACAACAACGGACGGGGTGCAGAACGCCTCCTGCGAATTTGATGTGGAGTCGCTTCGTCCCACCTACAGACTCTTAATCGGAATACCGGGAAAGTCAAATGCCTTTGCAATCAGTGAGCGTCTTGGTTTGCCACAGAGCGTAATTAACGACGCAAAGAGCAGAGTAACGACATCAAGCGCAAGCTTTGAAGAAACCATTGAAAAGCTTGAAAAGCAGAGTCAGCTTCTCGAAAAAGACAGGGAGGAAACCGAGCGCAAGCTGCGTCAAGCCGAGGAAAACGCTAAAAAATCCGAAATGCTCCGTCGCGAGCTTTCAGTGCGCTTGGAAAAGGCTGACGAAAAGGCTAAGCGTGAGGCCGAGAGAATCCTTGACAACGCAAGAAGGTCTGCGGAGAGAACCTTTGACGAGTTGGACGAGATGCGCAAACGCCAAAACAAGGAATATGACCACATTCGGGAGAATGAAGCTCGGGCAGAGCTTCGGAGAAGTCTAAACGAGGCTAATGAAAAGCTTAACGCCAGAAAAGAACAGGACCGTGAGCAGAAAAAATCCTCTCGTCCACTTAAAGCCGGCGACTCGGTTGAAATACTTTCTATGGGCGTAAAGGCAGCAGTACTGGCAATATCGGAAGACAGACAGCTATCTTTGCAGGCCGGTATAATGAAGGTGACAGCGCGCGAGGACGAGGTGTATCTTCTGGAGGAGCAAAACGCCCACGAAAAGCCGTCGATTTCCTCAAAAAGTGCCGCAGTGCTTCGCACAATGTCCACAAGCTCGGAGCTTGACCTGCGCGGAATGATGACGGATGAAGCTGTTCCGGTTCTTGAAAAATACATTGACAGCGCTGTTATGGGAAGGCTTGAAAAGGTGACAATCATTCACGGAAAAGGGACAGGTGCTCTGCGCTCAGCGGTAACGCAGAGCCTAAAAACCAATAAGGCTGTTAAATCTTTTCGTTTGGGTCATTATGGAGAGGGAGAAAACGGTGTTACCATTGTGGAACTGAGGTAAAACTGAGCTGAAGAAAAATATATCACTGTGCAACCTTACAAAATGAGTAAAATCGATTGACGAAGAGGCTTTCTTTTGATAAAATGCACTAAGGAAATATGCGGAGATACGCCATTTTGTCATAACATAAGGAGTGACGATAATGCTTACAAGAGAAGTAACAATCAACAACCAGGTCGGTCTGCACGCCAGACCAGCAACATTCTTCATTCAGAAAGCCAATGAATTCAAGAGCAGTATTTGGATCGAAAAGGAAGACCGTAAGGTCAATGCAAAAAGCCTTTTGGGCGTACTGTCACTCGGCATAGTTAAAGGCACCTCCGTTAACATCGTAGCTGACGGAAGCGATGAGAAAGAAGCTCTAAACACATTAGCTGCTCTTATAGCATCTGATTTTACAGAGTAGTTTTCTTGCCATATAAATTGGGGCGTGTTGTTGCACGCCCCCTTTTTGTTTAGAAAAATGTTGGGTTCAGAACAAAGTCTTTGGCTGCGTTGCCCATTAGTATAAATCGCTTGACTGCCAACAAGTATATGGAATAATATGTTTGTACTAATAATTGCGGAGGTGATTTTTTGCTCATAGACGAATTAAGGGAAAAGGCAAATCGTCTGCCGCTACTGCCGGGGGTCTACCTTATGCTCGACGAAAAGGGCGAGGTCATTTACGTCGGCAAGGCAAAGGCATTGAAAAACCGCGTTACAAGCTACTTTCGAGGAGAACACGAGCCGAAAACGGCTGCGATGGTTGAAAAGGTGCGCGATTTTAATGTTATCGTTGCCGCCTCTGAATTTGAAGCGTTAGTGCTCGAAAATTCGCTTATTAAGCGTCATCAGCCGCATTATAATATTTTACTGCGCGATGATAAGGCGTATCCGTTTATCAGACTGGATGTAAAAAGCGAATGCCCGCGCTTTACAATTGTCAACAAAATTGCAGCGGACGGCGCGAAATACTTTGGACCCTTCGGCGGAAGGGGACTAACTCACGATATTATCGATACGATTTATAAAGCACTGCGGCTGCCCACCTGCGGAAAGAAATTTCCGCGTGATTTCGGAAAAAGCAGACCCTGTCTTAATTTTCATATGGGCACTTGCCCGGGCTATTGCGCCGGCAAGGCGGGTGCGGAGGAATACAATTCCGGAATACGTAACGCGGAGATGATTTTAAACGGTAAATCCGCCGAGCTTCACGCCGAGCTTGAGCAAGAAATGTTAAAAGCTTCTGAGGAGCTTCGCTTTGAAAAGGCGGGAGAGCTGCGCGACAAGCTTCGTGCGATTGAGGGACTTTCAAACCGTCAGACGGTAATCGGGGCTGTCGGCTCAGATACGGACGCTGTCGGCTTTTTCAGAGGAGCAAAGTCTTGCTTTTCGGTTTTGCATTATAAGGGCGATAATCTCGTTGAAAAGGACTTCGAAATGATGGACGAGCCCTTGGAGAGCGACTCCGAGGCAGTTTCGGAGCTTGTGCGTCAGTATTATTCCCTTCGAGGCGCTTGGCCAAAAACACTGCTTTTGCCTATTGAAACCGAGGATTTAGCGGATATTGAGCAGATGCTTTCCGAGGCATCCGGGCACAGGGTATACCTTGAGGTGCCGCAAAGAGGCGAAAAACGGTTTTTGGTCGAAAAAGCGATGCTAAACGCCAAAGAGGAGTGCATACGCTTTACAACCGCGGTTCAGCGCAGGCAAAAAACTCTTGAATGGCTTCAGGAAACGCTCAAGCTAGAGGTTTTACCAAAGCGGATTGAGGCTTTCGATATTTCGAATACAGGAAATTTTGGTATGGTTGCGTCTATGACTGTTTTTTTGAATGGCAAACCGCTCAAGCGCGATTATAGGAAGTTTAAGATTAAAGAGCTGAGCTCACAGGATGATTTCGGCAGTATGAGAGAGGTTTTGACACGCCGATTTAACCGGTATTTAGAGGGGGATGCTTCGTTTTCGGAGTTGCCCGACCTTCTGCTTATTGACGGAGGAAGTGTTCATGCCTCAATAGCCGAAAAAGTCTTAAAGGAATTGAATATATCTCTGCCTGTTCTGGGCATGGTAAAGGATGACCGCCATCGCACGCGCGCTCTGATTTATTCAAATGGTGAGGAAGTGGGGATAACCGGCAATCCGGCGGTTTTTGCGCTGATTGGTACTATTCAGGAGGAAACTCACCGCTTTGCAATCGAGTATCACCGCAGTCTGCGAAGCGCGGCCATCGGTTCAAAGCTTGAGGACATAAAAGGCATTGGCGAAGCGCGACGCAACGAGCTGCTAAAGCATTTCAAGACGATAAAGGCAATCAAAAGCGCGTCCTTCGAAGAACTGAACACTGTAGTTCCGAAGAACACGGCAAAAGCTGTGTACGATTTTTTCCACAGCAGCGAAGAAACGGCAATAGCCGATAACATGGAGGAAAACTAATGAGAGTTATAACGGGGTCGGCACGCGGACGCAAGCTTCTTGAGCCAAAGGATATGGCAATTCGTCCCACCACTGACAAGGTGAAGGAATCGATTTTTAACATTGTGCAGTTTGATATCGAGGGCAGACGTGTGTTGGACCTTTTTGCGGGAACGGGACAGCTCGGAATCGAGGCGTTGAGCCGAGGAGCTGCGCACGCGACCTTTGTGGATGAAAGCAACGATGCGATTAAAATTGTCCGAACTAATCTTGAGCACTGCAAGCTAACGGGTGAGATAGTTAGAGAGAACGCTGTCAGCTTTCTGGAGCGCTGCGGGAAATATGATGTTATTTTCCTTGACCCGCCTTACAAAACAGGGCTCATTGACACTGTGCTGCGCAAAATTATTCAGTTTGACATATTGTCAGATGGTGGTATAATTATCTGTGAAACTAGCTGCGAAACAGACATTTTACCCATGAGTGAGCCATATTTTGCAGGACGCGAATATAAATATGGAAAAGTTAAGCTCACAGTATGCGGTAAAAAGGCATAGCGAAAGCAGCGGCGGAAGGAATGGACAAATTTAGATGATTACCGCTATCTACCCCGGAACTTTCGACCCTATCACTTTGGGACACCTTGACATTATTAACAGAGCCTCAAGGGTATTCGACAAGCTTGTGGTAAGCGTTGTAATGAACGTGGAGAAATCGCCGCTGTTCGACATTGATGAGCGTGTTGAGCTCATTAAAAAGGTGGTTGCAGACCTTCCGAATGTGGAGGTGACCTGTTCAATCGAGCTCCTTGCCGATTTCGCGAAGCAATATGAAAACCCCGTTATTATCAAGGGCCTTAGAAACCACATTGATTACGAATACGAAACAACTATGGCGGTGTTTAACAAAAAGCTCAACTCCGAGCTCGAGACCTTTTTCATTACCGCAAAGCTTGAATATACTTATGTCAGTTCAACGGCTGTGAGGCAGCTTGCTCTTTACGGCGCCG
>JAGPMA010000005.1 GCA_018053145.1 Oscillospiraceae bacterium
TCCAAGCAATCCGCCAGATGAACAGGGACATGAACATAGTAGAGCAGTTCGATCACATCAAGGAGGAAGACATTCCTCAAATGGTCGAGTGGGCGCTGAAGGAAGCAAACCCAATCTATCCTGTGCCGGTAATTTGGGACGCGGAGCAGATGACAAAAACCATCAAACGCCTGCGCAAGGCACCAGTACCGGCAGAGACCATAAGCTGAGGATAGTAAAGATAGTATCTCAGGTATATAGCAACGAAAACGACCGCCAATCGGCGGTCGTTTCTTTCTGCTTGGGGGGGTGCTGTGATAGTGTTTGCCAGAAGGCCACTGCTATGATAAAATACCTCAAAAGGTCACGGAGGGAATATGGATAACACTAGCTGGACAGACCTGATTTTTGTGGTCGACACAAGGAACAAAATAACAGCAGAAGCCATCGCTGCGAAGTGTACGAGTCTTGGAATATATATTGAGGATTATTCCGACATGGAAAAGATGCTTCCCCTTATAGGCAGAGCTGATTATATTGATGAAAAGCTTGCTTCTATGGATAAAACCCACGTTGCCATACATATTTATATACCTGAAGAGGAACACCCCGACGATATCATAACACGTATGACGGAGCTTTTAGCTTCGGCAGGCATAGACTTTGCGCTGAGCACGAAAAGCATGCAAGAAGATGACTGGGAAAATGATTGGAAAAAGTTCCACAAACCACAAAGAATTAACGAAAAACTTGTAATTTGTCCTTCGTGGGAGGACTATAAGAAAAATGAAGGGGAAGTGTTACTGACAATTGACCCCGGTTCTTCCTTTGGATCTGGAGGCGATGAGACAACCAGGGTTTGTCTTCGTCTGATGGAGACTAATCTAGAAGTTGGTGAAATAGTATTGGACATGGGTTGCGGGTGCGGCGTGCTTTCAATTGCCGCCTTGTTGCTCGGAGCAAAGTTTGCCCTTGGGGTAGACATTGACAAAAATGCTGTAACAGTAGCAGCTGAAAATGCCCAAATAAACGGCGTAAATCAGAACTTTGAGGGACGTTTTGGAAATGTTCTTACGGATAGTAGGTTTGAAGAAAGTCTAGGTGGAGGATATGACCTTATATGCGCCAATATAATGGCAGATGTGCATATAGATATGAAAAAAATCTATTTTGAAAAGCTAAAGAGTGGAGGAAAACTGATTTTGAGCGGAATTATCGAAAATCGCGCCGAGGAAGTGCGTGAAGTGTTCGGGAAATTGGGCTTTTTCTTCATAGGATATGAAGAGGAAAATGGCTGGGTTGCGCTCGCTTTTAAAAAATAATTTGTGTCTATGGATTAGATTTGCTTCCAAAACTTGACTTTAAAGATGCGCTGCATTATGCTTTGATTAGCTTATCACGCAAATATAATATTTGTTAAACATAATTATTGAGGGGATGTGCAGCAATTGGCAAAGCAAGCACAATACACAGAAAAAGAAATTCTTAAACCTGTTGATTTATGTACTGTCAACGGAGATTTGAATACTGACAGCATCGGTTGGTCAAGAAAATCAATTATTAATTGCAATCTTTCGGGGCGCTGGCTGAGAAAGAAAAAGTGGAACTACTGGTGCACTACAAATGATGATTGCCTGTTTTCCGTTACCATTTCAAATCTTGATTATGTGGGAATGGTTTTCATTTATTTTCTTGACTTTAAGACGAAGAAGTATATAGAGAAAACCGTTATCACTCCTTTCGGAAAAGGCTGCTCAATGCCTGATAATGTCAACGAAACCGTCACCTTCAAAAACGGAAAAATGGAAATTAGCTTGATAAACGATAATGTGGGCACTCATATTATCGCTAAATGCGGGGACTTTGACGGGTGTTCTATGGAAGCGGATATTTTCGTTAGCAAGCCTCAAGGCTACGAAACACTCAATGTTGTTATTCCGTGGAATAAAAAATCCTTTCAATTTACCTCAAAACAGGAGGGCTTGCCTACAAACGGTACCCTTCGTGTTGGCGAAAGCAAATATAGCTTTGAGAATGATACTGCCTTTTCCTGCCTTGACTTTGGAAGAGGAAAGTGGCCTTATAATATTACTTGGAACTGGGCAAATGCTTCCGGCAAGGTTAACGGCAAGTGCTTTGGACTAAATCTGGGAGCAAAGTGGACTGACAATACCGGAATGAACGAAAACGCGATTGTTTTTGACGGGAAACTAACAAAAATCAGTGAAGACCTGATTTTTGAATACGACGTTAATGATTACATGAGCCCGTGGAAAATCAGAAGCAGTGCCACGGATTCTGTCAATTTGGAGTTTACTCCGTTTTATGAGAGAATTGCAAAGTCGAATATGCTCATTATAAAATCTGAGGTACATCAAATGATGGGATACTTCTCCGGTTATGTTAAAACGCAGGACGGTGAAGTGATTGAATTGGAACATTTTCTTGGCTGCTCGGAGGATCATTACGCAAAATGGTGAATTGTTAACACCCGCCTAAGACTTATAACTATAGAAAGAGGCAAGTATGTGAAAAACATACCTGCCTCTTATTTGCTATTATTGAGAGCGGATTAAAACTCCTCGTAGACATCGGGATTCATGTTGAATAATCTGCCGTCTTCACGAGTTAACGCATTAATTGCGGACATTTCGGATTCAGTGAGAGTAAAATCGAAGATTTCAAAGTTTTCGCGCAAATGTTCAACTGAGGCCGCCTTCGGTATCGGAAGCGCACCGAGCTGAATGTGCCACCGCAATATAATTTGTGTGCTTGTCTTACCATGAGCTTTGGAGATTTCGATTATTGCCGGCTCTTCAAGAATACTTTTTGTGCGTGCCAGCGGACTCCACGACTCGGTAACAATGCCGTGAGCTGCGTTCCATGCAAGCGGCTCCCGCTGATTGAAATAAGGATGGAGCTCGATTTGATTGACACTTGGCAGTACGCCGGTTTCTTTTTCAAGACGTTCCAAATGATGCGGCAAAAAGTTGCAAACGCCGATGGAGCGTATCATTCCGCGCTTTTTTGCTTCAATCAGCGCCTGCCATGCTTCAACATAGCGATCCGTAATCGGATTTGGCCAATGGATAAGGTAGAGGTCGTAATAATCAAGCCCCGCCCTGAATAGGGACTCCTCAACGGTTAAAAGCGCTTCGTTGTATTTGTGATGACGTCCGGGAAGCTTAGAGGTTATCAGAAGTTCACTTCTCGGCACAGAGCACTGGCGCACTGCGGCACCGATTGCCCCCTCATTTTCGTAGTTGAAAGCGGAATCTAATAGCCTATATCCGATGTCAATCGCGGTTTTTATCGATTCCACACCGCTTCGACCATTGAGCTTATAGGTTCCAAGCCCGATTGAGGGCACCTTTATGCCATCGTTTAGTTCAAATTCTGGTATAAATCCTGCCATAGTAAACACCTCCTGATAAATCATAAATCCTGCTTGTTATTAGTAGTTCTTATAATTATTATAATACACATATTACAAAAGTTCCATTCAAACTTTATCAACACAATTCAAAAATGCATCGTTGGCTCGGGCTAAATATTAAGGCATCCGATAACACATAGAAGTAAAGAATAAAACATTGTCATAATTAAAAAAAGAGGAAAATTGTGCAACTTATTGTATTAAATAACTTGCTATTGGTTCAAAATTCTATAAAATATGATTGGTATAGAATTGAGTTTCAAATTCACTTTGAGCATATTTGAATATATTGCTCTCAAACTGATGGTAGGCAATTAAAAACGCCAAACCCTTATCTGTCAATGCGGTTCTGCCACCGTGACTTCCGCCATGGCGTCTGTAAACCACCTGATACCCCAGTTGCTTTTCTAATTTGTTGAGCATATCCCAAGCCTTACCAAAAGATAAAGCCATCATTTCACAAGCTGTTTTTACAGAATTTGTGTCCATAATCAAAAACAGCAGGAGTTCTGTTCGCGAGTTGAAAAAAGAGAATTCCTTTGCGAGATTAACACTTACAAATGAATGCATAAGATCATTGTTGTGCTTTTCGAGATTCGCCTTTAGCTGTTCTGCGTTATGAATACTGTGGAGTATTCCTTCATCATTGGTGTCAACCCAAACCCTTCGATTGCCAAGAGCTGCTGCGGCGCCTCGCAGTCCGTTATCTCCGGAATATTCCAATATTTCGGGAATGATATTGGATGAAATTAATACAGGGTGTCCGCCGGCACCGTTATATCTTGGTGTTATCATATCACCCTGTGCGTCCATCAGAAGCTTGAGCGTGGCCGGTGAAAACATTGGTACATTAACAGGAACAAACATAACGCGTTCGCATTTGTCCTTAAGATAGTTAAGACCGATTTTAACGGAATCGAACAAGGGCGGAGCCTCAAAGTCATCGTTATGCAGGAATATTACGTCGTAATTTGCTAGATGGCTTTTTACCTCGAACTCATCAGTTCCTGTGATTATGACAATCGGGAAAATTCCTGCCTGCTGAAACGACAGGACGGTGCGCTTTATTATGGTGATCGAGCCAATCTGCAGCAGAGGAACAGCTTCCTTTTTACTTGCAGCGGCAATAACTCCGCCGGTTCGGCTGATAAACATAAATCTCACGCTCCTTTATATCTTTCAAAACAATTAACTATATTGGAAACAGTTTTGTTCAAATAGCATACAATATGCAAATATATGGCTGCGAATTAAAGAGAGGTGCTTTTAATTGAATCCGAAGAACTTTGCCATAAAAGGTGATATTTGTTTTAGTACTGGAAAAACCGAGCTGAAAACTTTTGAAAATCATTATTTAGTCTGCATCGACGGCTTGTCGGCAGGAGTTTTCAATGAATTGCCAGAAAAATACAACGAACTTGAAGTATATGACTGTTCCGGGAAACTCGTCCTTCCCGGGCTTGTCGATTTGCACATTCACGCACCGCAGTTTCCGTTCCGCGGACTGGGAATGGACAACGAGCTTTTAGACTGGCTTAATAATCACGCTTTTCCTGAGGAAAGCAGATATTTCGACATCGAGTACGCAAAGCAGGCTTATACCGAATTTGCCGATACATTAAAGCGCAGCGCAACAACCAGAGCCTGCATTTTTGCGACTGTACATGTGCCGGCAACCGAGTTACTGATGGAGATAATGGAAGACACAGGTCTTCAATGCTTTGTCGGTAAGGTTAATATGGATAGAAACTGCCCCGACTATATAGTTGAGGATACAAGTAAATCCGCAAGCGATACCGTAGAATGGCTAAATGTTGCCGGTAAGCGCTATAAGAACACCAAGCCAATACTTACTCCCAGATTTATTCCGACCTGTACTGACCAGCTGATGGAAAAGCTTAGGGAAATTCAAGAGGAGTACAAGCTTCCGCTTCAATCGCATATTTCGGAAAATCTCGCCGAAATTGAATGGGTTAAGAAGCTGTGCCCACAAGCCGAGTTCTATGGTGACGCATATGACCGCTTTAAGCTCTTCGGAAAAGACGTGCCAACAATAATGGCGCATTGTGTTTATTCGGGAGATAAGGAAATTGCCCGAATGAAGAGCAACGGCGTGTTTGTTGCGCACTGTCCGCAATCAAACACGAACATCGCCTCCGGAATTGCTCCTATCAGAAGCTTCCTCGACATGGACCTGCGTTGCGGCTTGGGAACGGATGTCGCGGGGGGATTCTCAGAATCAATATTCCGTGCTATGTCGGACGCCATTCAGATGTCAAAAATCAGATGGAGGCTTTTGGACGACAAGCTCAAGCCGTTAACTTTTGAGGAGGCGTTTTATCTCGGAACAAAGGGTGGGGGAGAGTTCTTCGGACGAGTAGGCAGTTTTGAAACCGGATATGAGCTTGATGCTGTTATTATTGACGATACTGTACCAAAGCAATTTGGGGAAATGACACTCAAAGAACGACTTGAAAGGCAAATCTATCTCGCTGATAAACGCGAGGTCGTTCACAAATTTGTTTCTGGTATAAAGATTTATTAGAATTGAAAGCTGATGCTTTTGAATTGTGCTATGGGACTGGTCAATTATGACCGGTCCCATATTTGCTATTATCAAAGAATGTATGCAAATTTCTGGAACCCACAATTTTGTTGATTCCAGAAATTTGTCGCTTACTAAAGTGAAATTCTTGTTCCAGTTTTTCCGTTAATGCCATCGCTGGCTTTTTCAAGAAGAGTAATGAGTGCGGTGCGTCCATTTTTAGAGGAGGCAAAGCGAACGGCAGACTGTACCTTTGGCAGCATCGAGCCGGGGGCAAAATGACCCTCTTCAATGTAGCGTTCGGCTTCCGCAACTGTAATATCGCTCAGCCATTTCTGCTCGGGCTTTCCGAAGTTGACCGCTGCCTTTTCGACGGCAGTCAGAATAATCAAAAAGTCGGCATCAAGGTTTTCGGCGAGAAGGCAGCTGGCGTGGTCTTTATCGATAACAGCGCTTGCACCCTTCAGATGATTTCCCTTAAGCATAACGGGAATTCCGCCACCGCCGCAGGCGATAACAAGTTGGCCTGATTCTACAAGGGAGCGGATTGCGTCAATCTCGATTATTTCAACGGGCTTTGGCGAGGCGACGACGCGGCGATAACCCCTGCCGGAGTCTTCCTTGACAATATAGCCATATTCTTTCTCAGCGTTTTGCGCCTCTTCAAGGCTCATAAACTGTCCGATTGGCTTTGAGGGGCTAAGAAAAGCTGGGTCGTTTTCATCCACTCGTACCTGTGTAATCATAGTCGCAACAGGAATGTCGTGGATTGCTCTGTTATATAGTTCCTCACGGAGTGCGTTCTGCAAATCGTAGCCGATATATGCCTGACTCATTGCTACGCAAACGGAAAGGGGAGTGTTGGGCTGCTTGGAGTCCTCACGCGAAAGAGCGCTCATGGCGTTATTTATCATGCCGACCTGCGGGCCGTTTCCGTGAGAGACTATGACCTCACAGCCGTCTTCAATCAAATCGACAATTGCTTTTGCCGTAACCTTAACAGCTATCATTTGTTCAGGGAGCGTGTTGCCAAGAGCGTTACCGCCCAAAGCAATAACAATACGCTTTTTCTTTGCCAAAATAATTCACCTCAAATTCAATTCAGCTCAGGGCGACTATCGCTTCAACTTCGCAAAGAACACTCTTTGGGAGCTCTTTCACAGCGACGCAGGAACGGGCAGGCTTTCCGGTGAAATATTCACCATAGATTTTGTTGAAAGCAGCGAAATCCTTCATATCAGCCAAAAAACAGGTGGTTTTAATAACATTTTCAAAGCCGGTGTTTTGTGCCTTTAGAATTGCCGATACGTTCTTCATTACCTGCAGGGCTTGCTCCTCAATTGTATCTCCTACTATAGCTCCTGTCTGGGGATCGAGAGGGATTTGTCCCGAAGTAAAAAGCAGATTACCATAGGCTATAGCCTGAGAATAAGGGCCGATGGCTTGAGGCGCATCATTTGTGTTAACATATGAAAGCATATTATATCTCCTAATATCAGAATTTTGTTGGTGGCTTAGGAACTAATCGGAAATTCTCTGAACCGACTTTTTGTCAAGCTTTTTGAGAAGGGTTGACGGATTTTTGAATTTGCTAAGGAAAATCATTGCGGCGATAACATAAGGCTTAAAGCTTGCCTGCTTATACAAGGGAGTGCGATAACGATCGAATACAGATGCGTCGACCTCACCCTCTTTGCAGCTGACATCTGTAATGTCTGCGGGCAGGCAGTGGAGATAAAGGGCTTTTCCGTCGCGGGTTGTCTTCATAAGCTCTTCTGTGCAAGTCCAATCCTTGTGCTCTGCGTTCTGAGCAAGAAGCTCCTTTTCAAGTGCCTTAATGCCATCAAAATCACCTTCGCCGTAAAGATTGGTTCTCTTTTCCATAGCGGCAAAGGAAGCCCAGCTCTTCGGATAAACAATGTCAGCATCTTTGAAAGCATCTTCCATGCTGTTGGTTTTTCTAAAGGAGCCGCCGGACTTTTCGGCGTTTGCTTTTGCAACTTCTTCAACCTCGGGCATTACGTCATAGCCTTCGGGGTGAGCAAGAACGACCTCCATGCCAAGTCTTGTGAAAAGACCGATAACGCCCTGAGGAACGGACAGCGGCTTGCCGTAGGAGGGGGAATAAGCCCAGGTCATGGCGACTTTCTTGCCCTTGAGATTCTCAATACCGCCGAACTCATGGATAACGTGCAGCGCGTCTGCCATGCACTGAGTAGGATGATCTATATCACACTGAAGATTGACGAGGGTGGGTCTTTGCTCAAGAACGCCATCCTTGTTGCCGTCTTCAACTGCCTGAGCAACTTCTCTCATATATGTGTTGCCCTTGCCTATATACATATCATCTCTGATACCGATGACGTCGGCCATAAATGAAACCATGTTTGCAGTTTCCCTAACGGTTTCGCCGTGAGCTACCTGAGATTTTCCTTCGTCAAGGTCCTGAACTTCAAGACCGAGCAGGTTACATGCAGAAGCGAAAGAGAAACGAGTGCGGGTGGAGTTGTCACGGAAAAGTGAGATGCCCAGACCGCTGTCAAATACTTTTGTTGAAATGTTTCTTTCGCGCAGATTACGCAGAGTGTCAGCGACTGTCCAGACAGCCTCAAGCTCGTCCTGTGTTTTTTCCCAGGTCAGGAAAAAATCGTTGTTGTACATCTCTTCATAATTTAAACTATCCAGTTTGCCCATTAAATCTTCAAATGTTTTCAAGTGAATACCTCCAAAATGTATGTGTGTTTAGATTTATTTGCAGTAAAGAGTGGGAATGCCGGCATAGACAGCGGCGCAAGTAACAAGGTCCTGCTTCCAGGTCCTTTCGTTGGGGGCGTGTGCTTGCGACTCGGCACCGGGACCAAAGCCAATGCAGGGGATTCCGTTGCGTCCCATAATGGAAACTCCGTTTGTGGAGAAGGTCCACTTATCTGTGAGCGGACGAGCCTTTCTCATTTCAATTGTGACATCAGCTCCAATGCGCTCATCGCCGAATAGTCCTTTATAGCTTTCTTCAAGAGCTTTTGTAACGGGATGGTCTTCCGGAATGACCCAAGTGGGGAAATAACACTCGATAGGATAGACACAGCCTGTGTAGGAAGGACGGTCGTATTCATACATAGATACCTTAACGTCGTCACCGTATTTTTTAACGGCGGGCAGGGCGCGAATTTCGTCAAGGCAGCTTTCCCAAGTTTCACCGGCGGTCATTCTACGATCAAGAGACACGGAGCAGGAATCTGCTACTGCACAGCGGCTGGGGCTTGTGAAGAATATTTCAGAGGTGGTGACGGTTCCGCGGCCGAGGAAGCGGGCTTCTTTCCACTGCTTATTGTTCTTCTCGTCGAGCATCTTGACAAGACCTTTGATCTCGGTGCTGTCAGCAGCGTCATTTTCGTTAAGCGAGCGTACGTTCTGGAGAATGTCGGCCATCTTATAGATGGCGTTATCGCCTCTTTCAGGAGCGCTGCCATGGCAGGAAACACCCTTGACATCGACGCGAATTTCCATTCTGCCGCGATGTCCGCGATAGATACCGCCGTCTGTAGGCTCTGTGGAAACAACGAATTCGGGACGAACCTTATCCTCGTTGATAATGTACTGCCAGCAAACACCGTCGCAGTCCTCTTCTTGCACGGAACCGACGACAAGAACGGTGTACTTGTCACTTAAAAGATCAAGATCCTTCATGATTTTTGCGCCGTAAACGGAGGAAACAATGCCGCCGAGTTGGTCGGAGGTTCCGCGTCCACCGATTTCGGTTTCGTTTTCGTAGCCGTCATAAGGGTCAAATTGCCAGTTTTTGATGTTTCCAATACCGACTGTGTCGATGTGAGCGTCGAAAGCGATGAGTGTTTTACCAGTGCCCATATAGCCGAGAACATTGCCCTGTGGGTCGATAGTTACCTTGTCGAAGCCAACCTTTTTCATTTCTTCAGCGATTGCGTTGATGTGACCTTCTTCGCCGCAGCTTTCTCCGGGGATTTTAACCAAGTCGCGCAGGAATTTGGTCATATCCTTTTCGTAAAAGTCAGCTCTTTCTTTGATTTTAATAAAGTCCATAAATATTTCTCCTTCTGTATATTAATTTGTTTATTAGCGTTCCTGTGCTTCCCACACAATAGCCTTATTTCTGTCTGGGTCCGTATCGCCTTCGGTTGAAAATAACAAGACCCTTGATTCGGAGTTGAGGCCGATAGCTTCGCGCAATTGCTGATATTGAGGGTCTTTCAGCACTGAAGCTACAAGTCCCATTGTAACTGCGCCGGATTCACCGGAAACCACCTGCGGATCACCCTTCATGGGAGCTGCAAGCATGCGCATGCCGTTTGCAGCTACCCAATCAGGGCAGGCAACAAATACTTTAACGTGATTTTTCAAAATGTCCCAGGCAATATAATTTGGCTCTCCGCAGGCAAGACCTGCCATGATGGTTTCCATATCACCGTCGACTATTTTTACTGAGCCATCACCGGACAAGGCACTTTTATAAAGGCAGGCTGCGGCTTCCGCCTCGACAACCACAGTAACGGGTGGGGCTTCAGGAAAGCGGTTTGCAAAATAGCCTTGAACCGCTCCTGCGAGTGAACCGACCCCTGCCTGTACAAAAACATGAGTGGGGCGCACGCAACCGTAGCCGGAAAGCTGTTCGTCTGCTTCCATTGCCATGGTACCGTAGCCCTGCATTATCCACGAAGGTATTTCCTCGTAGCCTTCCCACGCGGTGTCCTGAACGACAACACCGTTTTTCGTTTCAGCCGCTGCTTGAGCAGCCATTCTAACGCACTCGTCATAGTTTGCGTCCTCAATTGTGGCGGTTGCGTTTTCCCTTAATATGCTGTCAAGACGAGGCTGAGTAGTTCCCTTTGGCATGAAAATAACAGCTTTTTGATGCAGCTTGTTTGCAGCCCATGCAACGCCTCTGCCGTGATTGCCGTCTGTAGCCGTAAAGAAGGTGGCGTGTCCGAATTCACTTTTTAGCTCGTCGGATATCAAAACATCATAGGTCAGCTCTGATACCTTTCTGCCGGTTTGCTTTGCAATATATTTTGCCATTGCAAACGATCCGCCCAGAACTTTGAAAGCGTTAAGACCGAAACGATAGGACTCGTCCTTGACGTATAGTTCCTTAATGCCTAGATATTCTGCCATATGATCCAGCTTTGCCAACGGCGTATTGGAATATTGTGGAATGCTTTGATGAAATCTTCTGGCGTTTCTTACCTCTTCGAGCGACATTATCGACAGGTGTTCATCCTTCGTCTCCGGCATGTTGTTTTCGACCCATAATATTTCGTTTTCCATTATGCTTAACCGAATTGACCAAAAAATCAGTCGTTTCGGCTTTTCCCCCTTTCAGCGTAAGATGATATTATTTTACTTCATTAATATAGCTGTATAGTGTAAATTTGGAAATTCCAAAGTGCTCAGAAACCTTATCCCCGGATTTTGTGATGAGAAACGCACCGGCATCATTCAAAAATGAAATCGCCTTTATTTTATCGTCCTTGTTCATCAAAGCAACTGGCTTTGCGACTATTTCCACAGATTGCCTGATAAGGTTATCCAAAAGGTCATTAACATTGCTTACTATTTGCTCCGGCTGAGCGTCTTTGGGTTGAGTTTCGACAGTTGTCAAACCCTTGAGCGCCTGTTCAAGCGCCAGCAGCTCTGTAATGTCGTGGTTTATCGAAAATATAAAGTGTATCTTCTTGTTTTCGTCTCTGACAAAAATGGTGCTTGATTTTAAAATACGTCCGTCCGGAGTTCTTGTGAGGTACCCAAGCTGATCTTTGATTGCTGAGGGATCTCTGTGCATTGTTTCAAGAACAACCTTTGAAGTGCCGCAACCTGCTTTTCGGTTCGTTACATCACCGTTTACAATATATACAATGGAGTTTTCAAGATTACCGGAGAGGTCATGGATGGCAACTTCGCACTTTTGCCCAAATTGATTGGCAACACCGTTAGCCAAGGTTATGAGAATTTCAAGCATATTTTCCAAAATATAGGGCCTCACTTTGACGTACTAATATAAAACACATGGTTTATGATTTCATGATAACATAAAAAAGCAGATATTCAATAGATAAACTAAAAATAATTTAGAAATACTAAAATAATTTTAGATTCCACTTGAATAAGCAATTGTTTGGTGCTAATATATACAATATAATCAAATACAAAAATTAATATAAAACTAAGAAATTATGGGGGCGGTAATATGCTTATTATTGGTAATGGAAAGCTGATAACGAGAGATTCAAATAATCCCTATTTTAGCGATGGGGCGGTTGTGCTGGATGGCTCGACAATATTTGAACTTGGCTCAACAACCGAGATGAAACGAAAGTATCCTGAAGCGGAATTTATCGATGCAAAGGGCGGCATAATTATGCCTGCGTTTATTAACACCCATGAGCATATTTATAGTGCTATGGCAAGGGGCTTGAGCATAAACGGATACAATCCTAAAGGATTTCTTGACATTCTGGACGGAATGTGGTGGACGCTGGACCGCAACCTTACCCTTGCTCAGACCAGACAAAGCGCCAGAGCAACATATATCGAGTGCATTAAAAACGGTGTGACGACAGTTTTCGATCATCACGCAAGCTTTGGAGAAATAACCGGCAGCTTATATGCAATTGAGGATGCAGCGAAGGAAATGGGGGTTCGTTCCTGTCTGTGCTATGAGGTTTCAGACCGCGCAGGACAGGAGAAGACCCGTCTTGCGGTTAATGAAAACGAGTCCTTCATCAAGCACGCCTTGACAGATAAGAGCGACATGATTGCCGGAATGATGGGGCTTCACGCCTCCTTCACGCTTTCGAACGAAACGCTGGAGCTTTGCGCGGCTAACAAGCCGCAGGAAGTCGGCTATCACATTCACGTAGCCGAGGGAATAGAGGATTTGCATCACTGCCTTAAAAACTACGGCAAGAGAATTCTTGACCGCCTGATGGACTTTGGGATACTAGGAGCAAAAACTATTACCGCGCATTGTATCTACGTAAACGGACACGAGATGGAGCTGCTTAAGGAAACAGATACAATGGTCGTGCACAATCCCGAGTCCAACATGGGCAACGCCTGCGGATGTCCTCCGACAATGGAGATTGTAAAGCGAGGAATTCTCACCGGCCTTGGAACAGACGGATATACTCACGACATGATTGAGTCATATAAGGTTGCCAATATTCTCCACAAGCACAGCCTTTGCGATGCAACCGTTGCATGGGGGGAAGTGCCGCAAATGCTTTTCGACGGTAACGCAAAAATCGCGGGGCGTTATTTCAAAAATGAGCTTGGAGTTTTGAAGCAGGGCGCGGCGGCGGATGTAATCGTTATGGACTACATTCCTTACACACCGTTTGACGACTCAAATTGCAACGGACATATTCTGTTCGGAATGAACGGAAGAAATGTCGTAACGACAGTCTGCAACGGCAGGGTTCTTATGAAGGACAGGCAGCTTGTCGGAATAGACGAAGAAAAGGTTATGGCGGAGATTCATGAGGAATCCGCAAAACTTTGGAAAACAATAAACGGCTAACGCCAGAAACGGAGGGACTTTGCATGAGTGATAAAATGACACCAATCCCGTTCGGAAACTTGATGGACTGGGTTTTGAAAGAGAAAAAGACCAAAGGAACAGTATTTGGAATTAAGAGACCATACATTGCCGAGCCGGATCATGATTGGAGCTTTCTGGGTGGCAAGCTCGAAACGCCCTTCGGCCCTGCGGCGGGACCTCATACACAGCTTGCTCAGAATATTATCGCCGCCTATTACACGGGCAGCCGCTTTTTTGAGCTTAAAACTGTGCAGATTTTGGACGGCGAGGATTTGCCCGTTTCAAAGCCCTGCATCAAGGCTGATGACGAGGGCTATAATGTTGAGTGGTCGACGGAGCTTTACGTTCCGCAGGCTTTTGACGAATACGTAAAAGCTTTTTTTGTGCTAAATGTAATATCAAAGGAATTCGGCTTGGGCAACGCCGATGGCTTCCAATTCAACATGAGCGTCGGCTATGACCTTGAGGGCATAAAGACCCCGAAAATCAACAGATTTATTGAAGACCTCAAAGACGCAAGTAAAACGCCTATTTATAATGAGTGCATGGATTGGCTTAAAGCCAATTCGGAGAGGTTCGAAAAAGTCACCGCAGAGGACATCAAGACTATCCCTGAAACAATCTGCAAAAGCGTAACGCTTTCAACTCTTCACGGCTGCCCTCCGCAGGAAATTGAGCGCATCGCGGCCTATCTTATGACTGAGAAGAAGCTGCACACCTTTGTTAAGTGTAACCCAACGCTTCTCGGTTATGAATACGCAAGGTCAGTGCTCGACAAAATGGGCTATGATTATGTTTCCTTCGGCGAATTCCACTTCAAGGATGACCTGCAGTATGAGGATGCCGTTCCGATGCTAAAGAGACTTAAGGCACTGGCGGAGGAGCAAAAGCTTCAATTCGGCGTTAAGATAACCAATACATTTCCTGTTGACATTTGTGCCGGAGAGCTTCCGGGCAAGGAAATGTATATGTCGGGCAAATCACTCTTTGCCCTGTCAATGTCCGTTGCCGAAAAACTTGCGAAGGACTTTGACGGAAAGCTTCGAATTTCGTTTTCCGGAGGACTGGATTATTTCAACATCGAAGAAGTCGTTGCAACTGGAATATTCCCAGTCACTCTCGCGACTACGCTGTTGAAGCCGGGCGGATATCAAAGACTTGAGCAAATAGCGGGAATATGGTCAGCATCCGCGCCTCAGCAATTTAGAGGCGTTGATGCAGCGGCCGTTTCGCATTTGGTTCAAAAGGCCATCGTGTCAAAACACCATGTCAAGTCTATTAAAACCCTCCCCTCCAGAAAAATGAATAAAAGCGTTCCGCTCATCGATTGCTTTACCGCACCCTGTCAGCAGGGCTGTCCGATTAAGCAGGACACCACGACCTACATGAAGCTTGCAGGCGAGGGCAAGATGAAGGAAGCGCTGGAGGTTATCGTCGAGAAAAACCCGCTGCCCTTCATTACAGGCACAATTTGCTCACATAACTGCATGACAAAATGCGTGCGTAACTTCTACGAATCTCCTGTTAACATCCGTGCAATCAAGCTCGAAGCGGCAAAAGGCGGCTTTGACAGCTTGATGAACGAAATTATTAAGCCCGAAATATCCGCAAAAGGAAAAACCGCAGTTGTCGGCGGCGGCCCGGCAGGCTTGTCAGCGGCATATTTCCTCGCAAAGGGCGGTATGGAGGTCACAATATTTGAAAAGCGAGAGAATCTCGGCGGTGTAGTGAGGAATGTGATTCCCAACTTCCGTATAGACGGCGGCGCAATAGATAACGATATCAAGCTTGTACGTTCGATGGGCGTTAAGATTGAAACGGGCAAAGAAATTACTTCAATTGATGAACTAAAAAAGGATTACGAAAATGTCGTTCTTGCGGTTGGTGCATCCGAACAGGGAGTCTTAAAAATCGGCGAAACAACTACTTGGAACGCAATAGATTTCCTTGAAAGCTTTAAGCAAAAGAACGGCGAAATGGATATCGGTAAGCAGGTCGTAGTTATTGGCGGCGGCAACACAGCGATGGACACCGCAAGAGCCGCAAAACGCACTAAGGGCGTTGAAAAAGCGGTGCTGATTTACCGCAGAACAAAGCGCTACATGCCTGCTGACGAGGAAGAAATACGAACTGTTATTGAAGACGGGATTGAAATACACGAGCTGTATTCGCCTCTCGAGATGAAAAACGGTCAGCTTGTCTGCAAAAAGATGAAAATGGGTGCTCTTGATGCTTCTGGACGTCCCGGCTTTGAGGAAACGAACGAAGAAGCTGCCTTCGCTGCCGACACCGTTATTTCTGCTGTTGGTGAGCGTATACCGAAGAGCTTTTATGAGAATAATGGTATTTCGCTTGACGACAAAGGACGTGTAATTGTAAACGAAAGCACTTTGGAAAGCTCCGTCAAGGGAATTTATATCATCGGCGACGGCTTAAAAGGCCCAGCAACCGTCGTTGAAGCTATCAGAGACGCGAGAAAAGCAGCAGAGGGTATATTAGGTAAAGCTGTTGCACGAGATTTTGATACAGAAGAAACGGCAGAAACTATCTATGGACGCAAAGGTGTGCTTAAGGAAGAGGACAAGGCGCTTTTGGATTCACCTCGCTGTCTTGAGTGCGTCTGTATATGTGAAAACTGCGTTGAGGTCTGTCCGAACAGGGCAAATGTTTCCATCACCGTAAAAGGTAAACGCACTAGTCAAATCGTCCATGTCGACTATATGTGCAACGAATGCGGCAACTGCAAGAGCTTCTGCCCCTATGACAGCGCTCCATATTTGGATAAGTTTACGCTGTTTTCAACTGTTGCTGACATGGAAAACAGCAACAACAAGGGTTTCGTTGTTCTTGATAAGAAAACAAAAGCCTGCAAGGTGCGGCTCGAGGACACGATTCTTGACTATACGGTAGGTGAAAAATCTTCATTGATACCGGAAGACATCGGCAATTTAATTTCAGCTGTTATTAGTGATTATGATTACTTGTTAATCAACGTAACAAAGCGATAAGCTTTAGAGAAAATGTATATGAAGATATTATTAAAGGGCGGAACGGTGGTTTCCGGCGAAGAGACAGCTATTAAGGATATCTTGATTGAGAACGATAAAATAGCCGAGGTTGGAGAAAACCTTGTTGCAAGTGATGCGCAAATAGTTGAAGTTTCGGGAAAGCTGCTGTTTCCCGGCTTTATCGACGCGCACACACATTTTGATCTCGAAGCGGCGGGCACAGTTACTGCAGACGATTTTGCAACTGGGAGCCGTGCTGCGCTTTTAGGCGGAACCACAACAGTGATAGACTTTGCCACGCAATACCACGGCGAAAGTCTTAATCACGCCTTTGCTCACTGGCTTAATAAAGCAAAGGACAAAGCCTCCTGCGATTATGGCTTCCACATGGCTATATCCGATTGGAAAGCCAGCGTCAGTGAAGAAATTTCTGATATGATTGACTTGGGCGTTTCCTCCTTTAAGCTATATATGACCTATGACGACATGAAGGTAAACGACAAAGAAATCTACCAGATTTTAAAGCGTCTGAAAGAGGTCGGAGGTATCACCGGTGTTCATTGCGAAAACAGTGGACTTATCTCAGCACTTGTTGAGGAGCAAAAGAAGCTTGGGCATTCCGGCTCTGCCTGCCATCCGATTACCCGCCCGGCTCAGGCGGAGGCCGAAGCCATCAGCCGACTGCTGCGAATCGCGGAGATTGCCGATACGCCGATAATTATTGTTCATCTGACAGCTAAGGTCGGGTATGAGGAAGCACTACGAGCAAGAGAAAGAGGGCAGAAGGTCTATCTGGAAACTTGCCCACAGTATTTACTGCTGGATGAGAAGCTTTATGAGCTACCTGCACCTGAGGGCTTTAAATACATTATAGCGCCACCGTTGCGGAAACAAGAGGATCGCGAGTGCCTTTGGAACGCTTTAGCCGAAAATCAAATTCAAACAGTTTCGACTGACCATTGCAGTTTTACCATTAAGCAAAAGCTGGTCGGTGAGAGGGACTTCTCTGCTGTTCCGGGAGGGATGCCCGGAGTCGAGGACAGAGCAATTCTAATGTATACTTACGGTGTGGTGGGAAACAGGATTTCACTCACACAGATGTGCCGTTTGTTATCAGAAAACCCAGCCAAGCTTTACGGCGCATATCCTCAAAAAGGCTGCATCGCAGTCGGCTCGGACGCAGACATTGTCGTATTTGACCCACAGGCAACAGGTGTAATCAGCGCAAAAACACAGGCGTACAACATGGACTATGCCCCATACGAAGGCTTTGAAACCTGCGGTGAAATTGAACAGGTATATCTGCGCGGACAAAAGGTAGTTGACAATCATAAGATTATTGCAGAGCATTGCGGCTGCTTTTTGAAGAGAGGTCCTTGCAGCTTATAAATTTGCATAATTGAAAAAATATTGTAAAAGCAGCTAAAGAAGTAAAAAAGCTTCTATCAGCTGCTTTTATTGTTGTATTATTTCAAATTATATTATAAAATACTGGACGGCTATAAACGATGTTTTATTATTGCCGTCTTGATGTCGGCTTAATTCATTATAAAAGGTTGGAAGCATAAATGAAGGCAGTTTTAGCGCTCGACCAGGGGACGAGCAGCTCCCGTGCGATAATGTTCGATGCCGCGAGTAATATAATTTCTCAAGCAAGATGTGAGTATCCGAAAATCTTACCACATCCCGGATGGGTGGAGCAGGATCCTCTTGAACTATTTGACAGCCAACGCCGAGCAGCGGCCGAAGCTGTTGAACTATCTGGTCTTTCTACAACCGAGATAGCAGCAATTGGCATTGCAAACCAGCGTGAAACAACAATTGTTTGGGATGCTAAAACCGGAAAACCGATTACTAACGCCATAGTGTGGCAGTGCAGACGAACGGCCGCCATCTGTGATGAATTGAAGGCGGAAGGCCTTGAAGAAACAGTAAGAGCAAAAACAGGTCTTCTGATAGACGCATATTTTTCAGGCACCAAAATAAAATGGATACTCGACAATGTTCCCGACGCACGGAAGCGTGCTGAAAACGGTGAGCTTTTATTCGGTAATGTGGACAGCTGGCTTATTTGGAACCTCACGGGTGGCAAGGCTCACGTAACTGACTACTCAAACGCATCACGCACGATGCTTTTTAATATCCATACGCTTGAGTGGGATACTGAGCTTTGTAAAAGGCTTGGAATACCGCTTGCCATGTTACCAAAGCTTATGCCCTCCAGTTGTGTTTACGGAACAGTCGCAGGAGGAATTCCGGGGCTTGAACAGCTAGAGGGTGTGCCGATTGCAAGCGCTGTGGGTGACCAGCCTGCCGCACTTTTCGGGCAGGGCTGCTTTCTGCCCGGAATGATGAAAAACACTTACGGAACAGGCTGTTTCTTTCTGATGAACACAGGAGATAAGCCTGTGAGTTCAAAGCACAACCTTATTTCCTCCGTGGCTTGGGGAGTCGGTGGAAAAGTCGAATACGCACTTGAGGGAAGCGTTTTCAATGCCGGCAGCGTAATTAATTGGCTTCGTGACGGAATGGGTCTTATAAAGGTTCCGCACGAATGTGATATCCTTGCCGAGAGCGTTCCAGACACCGAGAGCGTGTATTTTGTACCGGCATTTACTGGACTTGGAGCCCCGTATTGGGATATGTATGCGCGCGGTACTCTTGTCGGACTGACTGGGGCAGCAACGAAGGCACACATCGCAAGAGCAGTACTAGAGAGTATTGCGTTTCAAGTCAAGGATTTAATTTGGGCGGCGGCTGGTGACGCGTCACTTGGCTGCGCAAGTCTACGAGTAGATGGCGGCGCGAGCGTTAGCGATATCATGATGCAGTTTCAGGCAGACATTCTCGGCATCGAGGTTGACCGTCCACAAAATATCGAATCTACAGCACTTGGTGCGGCTTATCTTGCAGGACTTGCCACTGGCGTTTGGAAGAACACCGATGAAATTATCGGTTACAGAAAGATAGACCGGGTTTTCAAGCCAAGCATGGAAAGCAGCCGGAGCGATAAACTTTACGGCAACTGGAAACGCGCCGTTGAGCGCTCAAAAAATTGGGCTGAGCATTAAGATGCGTATTTGGTATGGGACTAGAGTTCTTGATACAGTAACGGAGTTGGAGGAAGAACGATGAAGAAAATTATTGAAGGCAATTCTATAGAAGTGACCCGTGTAGAATCAAACTTATTTTACTACGTCGGTTACAATGAGGAAAAAAGTATCTTGTTAATAGAAACCTGCAGAGGCCCCGCTATTATTTATACTGAAGTACCGAAACTTGTTTTTGACGGATTAATGTCAGCTTCTGCGATAGACGATTATTTTAATGAAAACATCAGATATAGCTACAAAGAAAGAAGAGTAAACTAATATTATTTAAACACCGCCTCTCTCGACAAGCGTCGTGAGAGGCGGTGTATTGTTTCAGGCTTTTTCGATTTGCTGTTTTAAGGCTTATAAAGGGAAAACGGTTCGGATTAGTATCATATAGCAGGCCGTTCCAAGCAGAATACTGAAAAAAATATTCTTTTTCCAAAGCTGCATACCAACGACAACCGCGACGGAAATTAGCTCCGCGAGCCCATATGGGAAGACTGTGAGCTTTATTGAGCGGAGGCAATAAGCAACAAGTATAATCATAATTGCCGGAGGCAAAACCGAGCCAAGATAATCTATGATTTTCGGAAGCTTCTTTTTGCGCCCAAAGAGGAGATAGGGAAGACCGCGAGTTAGCATTGTCATTATGGCGGCAATTCCAATAGCTGCGGCTGTGTAAACAGTGTCAGACATTGAGCGTATCCTCCTTTTTAAGTGCAATTTTGTCTTTTAGTATTACGAGTACGATTACGCTCATTGAAAGCGCCGGCAGTATAAAATTATCCGCGCCGAAAGCAAAGAAAAATATAAGTGCGCTTAAAAGTCCGACTATTGCAGGCAGATGTGAATCAACTTCACGCCATTGATTAACAACCACAGTAACAAAGAACGCTGTCGCCGTAAAACCGATTCCGTCCATATTGCAAGTTAAAAGCTCACCAATCAGCGCACCGAGTGTTGATGTGCAAATCCAAAGCAAATAACATAAAAGCTGAACATAGAACATGGATTTTTCTTTATCAACCTCTTCTGGGTAGCTTGCGGAGCAAAGAATGGAATAGGTTTCATCAGTCATGGTAAGCGCCATGAAGGGATATTTTATGCCGCCGATTTTCTTAAATTCATCTATAAAGCCTATCCCATAGAAAACATGACGGGCGTTAACGAAAAATGTCATAATCGCAATGGTTATCAGTGGTGTTCCGCAGACCATCAGGGATAGCATAACAATTTGCATCGCTCCTGCGTAAATGAAAATACTTGACAAAAATGCCAATAAAGCTGAATATCCGGCCTGATGAAGCAAAATTCCATAGGCTAGGCCTACAAATACGTAAGAAAACAATACGGGTACAATTAGCTTACAGGAGTATAATAACGATTTCATATTGCACTTCCTCTGGGTTTTAGAGAAATACTACCACAATGCACAACGCCACACAATGTTAATATCGTGTGGCGTACAATAAATTATGATTTAAAACGCTAAAGGTCTATATGCTGTCGAGCAATTGTCTCAAAATAACTAAACCGCGCTCCAATTCAGCAGGGGATTCAGGACCACACACGGCTAAGCGAACGGCCCTGTCAGGCGGCGTGCTTCCAACGGCAAAGCGTTCAGATGAATAAACCTGAACGCCGTGTTCAAGAGCTAGCGCTTCAAATTGTTCTCCGCTTATGTTTTCGGGTAGATAAAGCCAACGAAAAATGCAGTTCAAACCGCCGCGGCAGTCATAACCGGAAAGATGTTTATTTATTAGGTGGTTTCTAAGCTCTGTCTTTTCCCTGTGCTCGTCAAGAATGGCGTCTATTTGACCGGAAACAATCATTCGTGAGCTTAGCTCTGCCATTAGGGTTGAAACGCAAACATTCATTGTGTAAAGCGCATTTGACACCCGTGACCTGTATTGCGGCGGTACTGAAATAAAAGCAAGTCGCAGACCGGGAGTAATTGCTTTTGATAAGTTAGCAATGTATATTGTCCGCTCCGGCGCATATGTGGCAATCGGCTTTAGCCGCTCACTCATAAGGTGATAAGTTCCATCTTCAATTATTAAAAAGTCTTGTTCTCTGGCAACTTTCGCAAGCTCTTTTCGGGAATCCACAGACATTGTGTGTGTGGTAGGGTTCTGATGGTCTGGGATTATGTAAACCGCTTTCAGATTATTGTATTTACAGCTATAGAGAAAAGCTTCGTGGTCAATTTCGTTATCGATTAGCTTAATCGGGACAAGCTGAACTCCCAGCCTAGCTGTGGCAGATTTGATGTCAGAATAAGAGTGCGGAGGAGTACCTATCTTATCCCCGTGATTAAGCAGAGCTGCTAAAACCGCGACAATAGCATTCTGTCCGCCGTTTGAGAAAAGAATATTATCACGTTCTGCCTCAAGTCCACACTTGCGTATAAAGCTTACAGCGGCATCCTTTTGCCAAAGCGTATTGCCAGGCCGGCTGTATTCAAACAGTCTTTCAGCTCCCGGCTCATTAACCATCTCCTGTAAATGAGGCAAAAGCAGCTTGTTAGCGCCGTAATCAGGAACGACTGCTCCCATTTCAATAATATGCTTTGGGGTTTGTTCAGTTAAAAGACGAAGATTTGACAGCGCTCCATAGGAAACATAGGTTCCGCTTCCTATAGTGGCGCTCAGTAAGCCCTTTAGCTCGCAGGCCTTGAACGCTTTAGAGACTGTGCTGACGTTAATATCAAGAAAATCAGCAAGCTCACGCTGAGGAGGAAGCTTTGTGCCGGGAAGCAGTTTTCCGCTGATAATGTCCTGCTCAAGCTGATTAGCCAAAGTTCGATATAACGATTTTGAAGTTTTGTCTATCTCGGGCTTCCATGTCATTGGATAGTCGACAAATGAATTGAATGGCATTAACTCGCCTCCTTCACCGAACAATTATAACATTGTGTGGTGAATATAGCAAACAAAAAAGCAAGCCAAGGGTGTATCGGCTTGCCGTTTTGATAATTTCGTGGTATGCTCAAAAATTGATTACGACAGGAGCGTCGGAGTATGAGTAAATTGTAGCCGTTGCGTTCTTTAAATATAACACCTGAGTATTTCCGTCGTCAGCCTTATACATACCCTGAAGTGAGGGATAAGCGTCGAGCATGCTTTGTTTTGCCTCAAGTCTATCATCCTCAACGACCTCGGCTTCAACTCGAATCCATTTGCCGTCAGACATACCGCTTAACTCGATTTTCGGATTTGCAAGCATTTGCTTTGAAACATTTTTAACTTTTCCGGTCGAAATATAAAGCTTGCCCTCAAAAATATTAACTGTCCCGAAGGGGCGCACTCTAGGCTGGGTGCCTTCAACTGTCGCAAGGTAATATGTTTCGCATTTTTTCAAAAATTCATAGATTTCTTTCATTTGAATAACCTCCGTTAGTTTAAGGAATTGACTTTTCACTCCTTATCATGTAACATATAATCATAGTACGATACAATAATCAAGTACGATTAATATATATAGTAAGTATCTAATAAGGTACTATCGGAGGCTCTATGATTGAAGATTTGTATGGAAGATGCCCTTACGTTACGGCACAGAAATTGCTAACAGGAAAGTGGACTTTGCTGATTATGCATTATTTAAACGAAAACACGATGCGCTTTAATCAGCTGCAAAGGGCGCTTCCGGATTTGACACAGGCAACCTTGACTAAACAGCTGCGAATGTTGGAAGATAACGGGCTTGTTAACCGCAAGGTTTATAACCAAATTCCGCCGAAGGTAGAATATTCGCTTAGCGAATTGGGACGTCATTTCAGTCCGGTTTTGGATGCTATTGAAGTGTGGGGAACGGAGTATATTGGTTACATCAAAATAAATAAATGTAATGAAATTAAGGAATAAGTAAAATGAAACAACAGCGAGAATTCCCAAAAATAATGATAACGAGAAAGGCTCAGGCAGCACTTGAGGTCGGGCATCCGTGGGTATATGATGCTGAAGTGCTTACGCCTTGTGAGGGAATACAGAATGGGTCCTTTGTAGACGTTGTGAGCGATAAAGATAAATTTCTTGGAACAGGTTTCATCAGCGAAAAGTCTAAAATTCGAATACGCCTGATTTCGCGCAACGCGAATGATGTTTTTAATGAGGCGTTCTTTGAACGCAGAATACGCTACGCATGGGATTACCGTAAAACAGTTATGGCAAAGGACGTTGACGCCTGCAGAGTAATATTTGGAGAGGCTGACGGGTTTCCGGGGCTTACAGTTGACCGCTACGGTGGCATTCTTGTTACACAGACGCTTTCTGTCGGTATTGAAAAACTCAAGCCTATGTTGTTCCCGCTGATTTATAAAGTGCTGACCGAGGACGGACAGAAGATATGCGGAATATTTGAGAGAAACGATGTGGCAATCCGTGAGCTTGAAGGTTTGGCACAGAACAAGGGATGGTTTCCATTAGATGGTGTTGAACCGTGCAAATCAACAATAACACTAATTCGAGAGAATGGTATCGAATACGAGGTCGATGTCGAAAACGGACAGAAGACGGGTTTCTTTCTTGACCAGAAGTACAACCGTTTGGCAATTGCCCGTTTATCAAGAGGAAAGCGTGTTCTTGACTGCTTTACGCACACCGGCTCTTTCGCCCTCAACGCGGCAAACGGCGGTGCCGAGCACGTTTGCGCCGTTGATGTTTCCGAAAGCGCAATCGAAATGGCAAAGAAAAACGCTGTTCGCAATAAACTCGAAGGAAGAATGGAGTTTTTAGCGGCGGATGTACTGGATTTGCTTCCTAAGCTCGAACAGGCAGGGGATAAGCCTTATGATTTTATTATTCTTGATCCGCCCGCCTTTACTAAATCCAGGAAGAACATTGAAAGTGCATTGCGTGGATATAAGGAGATTAATTACAGAGCCATGAAGCTTCTTCCGCGCGGCGGCTATCTTGCAACCTGTTCCTGCTCCCATTTTGTTAATAATGAGCTATTTTGTAAAATGTTGAAATCTGCAGCACGTGACGCTTCTGTTGAGCTTCGTCAAATCGAAGCTCGGCAGCAATCTCCGGATCACCCGATTCTATGGAATGTTCCCGAAACGGATTATCTTAAGTTTTATATTTTCCAAGTGATTTAATGAGCAACAAAGAAGTCCCGTGACAGACGTTTACGCTGTCACGGGACTTCTTTTGCAAATCTATATCGCACAATTCTGCGCAGTGGGAATGTCTCCAACACCGTTGAGAATGATTCGTGGACGATAGGGGTATTGCTTTATGTTCTCTTTGGTTGTAACACCTGAAAGCACCAAAACAGTGTCAAGACCGCTCTCGATTCCGGCAATAATGTCTGTGTCCATACGGTCACCAATCATTACGGCTTCATCGGAGTGTACGCCAAGCATGCGAAGACCTGTCCGCATCATAAGCGGATTCGGCTTTCCAACATAATAAGCGCTTACACCTGTTGTGATCTCAACAGGCGCAACCAATGCACGACAGGCGGGGAATATTCCGTTTTCGGACGGCCCTGTAAGGTCGGTATTAGTTCCGATAAGCTTTGCGCCGTTTGTGACATGGTGCATCGCTCGGCAGATTTTTTCAAAATTGTAGTTCACGGTTTCTCCGATTATTACATAGTCGGGGTCAACATCGTTCACCATTATTCCGACATCGTGCAGAGCGTTATATAGTCCCGGGTCCCCGATGACATAAGCACTACAGCCGGGATGTTGACGGCTTATAAATTTCGCTGTAGCCAGAGCACTGGTATAAAAATGGCTTTCGTCAACATCAAGTCCCATACGCCAAAGCTTTTGCTGAAGCTCCTTAGGAGATTTGCCGCTTGCATTTGTCAAAAACAAAAACTTTTTATCCTCTTTATAAAGCCAGTCCACAAATTCCTTTACTCCCGGCAGCAAAAGATCGCCGTGATATATAACACCGTCCATATCACAGATAAACCCTTTTTTTGACCTAAGTGTTTCCATAAAATATCCTTTCATATCTGTATAATCATTTAACTATATTATATAACTATAATTAACGGTTCGCAATCGGATAATGAAAATTATCAGTAAACTTTACTGAGGTTAATAATAATTCGAATAATAATTACAACCGCCAGATAAAATCTGACGGCTGTAATTATAAAAATCAGTTACAGCTTGCCTTAAGCGCCTTAATGACAGTACTTTTAATAGATTGGCTTGATCGAGTCGTCCCCGCTTACTACGTAAACATCGTAGTTGTTGGCGGTGATTATTTGACGAAAAGTTTAAACAAAAACAAACACATAAGCCAAAGTGTCTGAAAATCCCACAATGACATGCGACTGCGTGAAAACCAATCAATTATTAAATATTGTCCAATATTATAGCAACGAGATATATATTGACTGTACAACAAGCTTAAAATATTAGTTATAATCAGTCTCGAAGATGTACAAACTGGCCATAGTTAATGGTTTGTAAACTAATAAACTTAGGAGGAATTCTTGTGTATTACAGCAATGGAAATTACGAAGCTTTTGCCCGTCCAGAGAAGCCCGAGGGTGTTGAGAAAAAGTCCGCGTATATCGTTGGAACCGGCCTTGCAGGTTTGGCAGTTGCTGCTTTCCTCGTTCGCGACGCACAGATGCCTGGTTCACACATCCACATTTTTGAATCCGACCCTGTCAGCGGCGGTGCCTGCGACGGCGCTTTCCTTGAAAAATATGGCTTTGTTTGCCGCGGCGGACGCGAAATGGAAAACCATTTCGAATGCCTCTGGGATTTGTTCCGTTCCGTTCCTTCTGTCGAGACTGAGGGTGTTTCCGTTCTCGACGAGTATTACTGGCTGAACAAGCATGACCCCAATTTCTCCCTCGAACGTGCAATCTTGTCCGGCGGCGAAAGCGCACATACCGACGGAAAGTTTGATATTACACCGGGTGCAGCTACCCAGATTCTTAAGCTTTTCCTTACTCCCGATAGAGAGCTCGATGACAGACCAATGACTGATTTCTTTGACGATGAGTTTTTCAGCACAAACTTCTGGCTCTATTGGCAGACCATGTTTGCTTTCCAGAAATGGCACTCTGCTCTTGAAATGAAGCTCTATATACATCGTTTTATCCACCATATTGGTGGGCTGCCTGATTTTAAGGCTCTTAAGTTCACAAAGTACAACCAGTATGAATCCCTCATTCTTCCGCTACAGAAGTATCTGCAGGATGCAGGCGTCACATTTGAGTTTAACTGCACAGTTACAAATATCCTTTTCGATATTACCCCCGAGAAGAAAGTCGCAAAGCAGATTGTTCTAACCCGCTCCGGCAAGGAAGAAAAAATCAGCCTTACCGAAAACGACTATGTGTTTTCAACTCTTGGCAGCAATGTCGATAACGCAACTCTCGGAACAAACACCGAAGTTCCGAAGCTCAAAGATGAAGCGGGCACAGGGAAATCATGGGAGCTTTGGAGAAATATTGCCGCTCAGGATCCTTCCTTCGGCAAGCCGATGAAGTTCTGTGGAAACATCAAGGAAACTCTTTGGGAGTCAGCAACCACAACCATTGACAAGGAAATCATTCCTTATCTCGAGAAGCTCTGCAAGAGAGACGTTCTCTGCGGCAAGGTAGTCACCGGCGGTATTATCACCGTTAAGGGCTCAAAGTGGCTCATGAGCTTTACCTTCAATCGTCAGCCACACTTCAAAGCACAGCCCAAGGATAAGGCTGTTGGCTGGATTTATGCGTTGAACAACTATGTGCCCGGCGATTATATCAAAAAGCCCATCATAGAGTGCAACGGCATTGAAATTTGCGAAGAGTGGCTGTTTCACATGGGCGTTCCAGTGGAAAAAATCCACGACCTCGCTGTCAACCATGCTAACACTGTTCCTTGCATTATGCCTTATGTTACTACATACTTCGAAAACAGAGCCGCTGGAGACCGCCCGAAAGTCGTTCCCGACGGAGCTGTCAACTTCGGATTCCTCGGTGAGCACGTTGAAACTCCGCGTGATACCGTTTTCACCACAGAGTTCGCTGTTCGAACAGGTATGGAAGCTGTATACACGCTGCTCAATGTAGACCGTGGCGTTCCTGAAGTCTTCGCATCTGTCTACGATGTCCGCGTCCTCATGGAATCGACAATGAAGCTAATGGACGGCAGAAAGCCAATTGAAGTTTTCCTGCCTGTTGTTCTGCCGGTTCTCGCATTTGTTAAGGATAAGATTGACAACAATGTAGTGATGGATTTGGTCAAAAAATACGGAGTACTCTAATCATTCTATATTTCAGGTTTTGTTTATGTTAATTGAGCAATTCATTTCTGTCCCGGAATGAGCTCTCTTTGGCAGAGAATATAAACAACAGGGGAGTGGCAGCGCCACTGCTGCTCCCCACCTTCTATTTTTATCATGTAATAAAACACAGACATTATTGTCTGTGTTTTATTATTGTTTTGACAGGTTATAAAATTGTTGTATTTGACAAAATAGCCGACAAGATGTGATTATCAATATTAGATAAAATAATAATAGTTATTAGAATGTTCATATTTTCATTGACTGAGTATGATATAAAAGTTATTATGTAGAGGATAGTATTAAATGAAAACAATTGCTAAATAGGTGAACATTTATGCATTTGAATATAACTGAAAAGAATACACCGGCTTTCCCAAAAAGAATGCCGCTCGATAATGCCGCAAAAATTTATCCTCCCGCAAAGGGTAAGAGAAGTCCCTCGATGTTCCGGCTTTCGATGGAACTAACGGAAGATGTCGATGAAGCCGTGCTGGAGCAGGCGCTAAAAAGCACTTTACTAAGGATGCCCAGCTTCTCTCAGCATTTGAAACGTGGCTTTTTTTGGTATCATTTTGAGCACAATGAGGATACGCCTCCAATTATGAATGAAATCCGCAATCCATGCGTTTATCTTGACGAACGTGAAAACAGGGGATTTCAGTTTCGTGTGAGCTATTATAAAAAACGAATTGCTGTTGATTTCTTTCATGTGGTAACTGATGGAACTGGTGGGATGTCTTTTCTTAAAACGCTAGTTGCCGAATATATATCTTTAAAGCATCAAATCCAAATTCCGCGAGGAAACGGCATACTTGATTGTGAAGAAGTTCCACAAAAGGCTGAATATGAAGACAGCTTTCTCAAATACGCGAAGCCAATGAAAATCAGCCGACTGGAGCAGGCGGCATATCATATCAAGGGTACTCGGGAGGAATATGGGGTCATCCATATCACGACAGGAATCATGCCGCTGGATGAAATCCACGCAAAAGCAAAAGAATACGGAGCAACTATAAACGAATTTCTGACAGCCGTGCTAATTCTTGCGGTTTATAATATTCAGCAAAAGGAAAACCATCCTTTTCGAAAAAGAATGCCTGTTAAGGTCTGCATACCGATTAATTTGAGGAAGCATTTTGCCTCCCGCACACTTCGAAACTTTACCTCATATGCAAATTTAGGTATTGTTCCGACCTTAGGTAACTATACAATTGAAGAAACTATTGCTATAATAAGGCATGGAATGGCGCTTGAAGCAAACAAAAAAATACTTACAGCGAAGTTCAGTACAAATGTTGCATCTGAAAAGAATGTGTTTCTAAAACTTGCGCCGCTTTATCTCAAAGATCCAATTATGAAGCTTTATTTCATTTTAAACGGCGATAGGTATAATAGCGTTACTCTTTCAAACTTGGGTATGGTACGTCTTCCTGATGAAATGGCACAATACGTAGAACGCATTAGCTTTATGCTAGGCGCTGCGAGAAATCCTGTCGCCTGTGCCTGCGTCAGCTTTCAAAACAAGCTTTGCTTCAATATCATAAGAACCATTGAAGAGTCCCTGCTTGAGCGCATGTTTTATACCATGCTTAGCGACATGGGCATTCACGTAGTACTAGAAAGTAACAAAAGGTGATTTCATGAGAAATTCATATTGTAATAAGTGTAAAATTGAGCTTTCACATACAGAATTGGTTTGCCCGCTGTGCGGGAGTCGCACAGCGGTTGAGTCCGACAATTATTTCGGGGCTTATCCCGCGTGTGTTCAGGCAGTTCCGCTAAACAGCAAGCACACAGCGCTAAAAGCCTTAATTGTCCTTTTGTTTCCGGCACTGTGCTGTTTTGCTATTAATATTCTTGTTAGCGGACATGTCAGTTGGGGGCCTTATATTTGGGGAGCGGAAGCCTGCTTCTTCGTTTTTGCTTTTTTACCAAAGCTCTTTAATAGACCGAAAGTAAGCCTTTGTATATTGGCGGATACAGCGGCGACAGTCGCTTATCTATACATAATCGGTGTTAAAAACGGCTCAACTGAATGGATTTTACCACTTGGCTTGCCGCTTGCGTTGTTAGCTGGCCTGCTGATATACTCGATACTAAAAACCATACAAATGAGAAAACCAACTCAGCTGTTCAAAACTGCTGCTGTTATATGCATATTGGGCATATTTTCCCTTGCGGTTCAAATTGCAATTAGCGTATTTCAGCAAGGTGTTGTAACAATTGGCTGGGCATTGCCGGTAATCTTGCCTACTATGGTTATCTCATCCGTGCTGTTTTATGTCGAGTTTAATTCTCAGCTAAAACGAAGACTTTTGAGGGCAGTGTTTTTATAAATATTATCTGGTGAAATGATATGAATCTAAATGAATACATAGAGCAGGGAATAAGCTCAATTGCATCCGCTTTGTCAAATTTCTACCTTTCAAATGAGAAAGGCAGTCGATTTTTAATATCACTTGTTCCTTCGCTTCAAGAAAGCTCACGGAAACGCGACTTTTACGAAAAAAGCGGACATCATATTCCACCGTTTTTGATTGCGAGCATTGCCTCACAGTGTAACCTTCGGTGTGCAGGCTGTTATGCAAGAGCAGACGGAATGTGCGCGGAAAACCACGCACAACAGGAAATGAACGCTTTTGAATGGGACAAAGTCTTCGGCGAAGCCTCCGATATCGGTATATCGTTTATTATTCTCGCCGGTGGCGAGCCGTTGCTGCGCCGCGAGATTATAAAGATGGCGGCACATCGTTCCAACATGATATTCCCGATTTTCACAAACGGCACCTTGCTTGACGAAGAATATCTTGAGCTGTTTAAAAACAATAGAAATTTAATTCCTGTGTTTAGTATTGAAGGCGAAGCGGTGCAAACAGATTTACGGCGCGGTGAGGGCGTTTCAAAAAACATCGAGAGCGCTATGAGCAAGCTTGATTACAGCGGAGTTCTTTTCGCGGCATCAATAACTGTCACAAATGAGAATCTTAATACCGTTGTCTCAAAGTGCTATTTAAGAAAGTTAAGAGGACTCGGCTGCGGGGCGGTCTTTTTTGTGGAATACGTACCGGCAGAGAAAGGTACGGAAAAGCTTGTCCTTTCGAATGCGGAAACTGATTGGCTAAATGAGCAAATCGGCTCTTTTAAGACCGAATTTATGGACATGAGCATTTTTGCTTTTCCAGGTGACGAAAAATATATGGGAGGCTGTCTTGCTGCGGGACGAGGATTTTTTCACATTACCCCCTTTGGAAGCGCCGAAGCCTGCCCCTTTTCTCCGTATTCGCTCCATAATGTAAAGGATAATACCATACTTGAAGTTCTCGACTCAAGCTTCTTCCGGCAAATTCGTGAAATCGGTAAAGAGGAAGCATGTGAACATATCGGCGGCTGTACGCTTTTTAATCATGAAGACGAGGTTCGCAAGCTGCTTTGGACTCCGAAAGAGGAAATATGATACGATGATGAAAAGATAATTGTTGATTAATTTGTGCGAATAACCGGTATATATTACACAGATTTGACAAATCCTTATTGTGATGATATAATACCTCGATTGACAATAATATCGCTTTTTTTAAAACGAGGATTTAGGTCCCCGTTTTTATTTTTTAGAATTGAGGAATTCCATGACAAAAGTTTTATTCTCGGAAATGAGCCTTACTCCAAAGGTCGAACGTGCAGTTTCACTGATGGGGTTTGATTCAGCAACACCTATCCAATCTGAAGCTATTCCGGTAATCCGTACAGGAGTAGACGTTATTGCTCGCTCCCAGACGGGAACGGGCAAGACTTTGGCATTTGCAATACCCGCCATTGAAAGAGTTGATACACACGAAGAAAAACCGACCATACAGATACTGGTTCTCTGCCCGACACGCGAGCTCGCGGTTCAGGCGGATGAGGAAATCAGAAAGCTTGCCCGTTTCAAAGAAGGCATCCGACCTGTCGCCATTTATGGCGGAGCCTCGATTGAGCAGCAGTGCATTAATCTTCGACGCGCCAACATTGTTGTCGGCACACCAGGACGTGTGATGGACCATATGCGCCGCAAGACCATAAAGCTGAACAGTCTGAAAATGATTGTTCTTGATGAGGCTGACGAAATGCTTAACATGGGTTTCAAGGAAGACATTGAAACCATTTTGACAGATACACCCGATGACCGCCAGACAGTTCTCTTTTCGGCCACAATGCCCCCCGCGATAATGAAGATTACAAAGGAATTTCAAAAGGACCCTGTGCTGATTGAAATTGATAAAAGCCAGGTGACAATTGAGAATATCGAGCAAAGATTTATTGATGTCCCGCATGCGAACAAAAAAGAAGCTCTTGTAATGCTGCTCAAATTCTATCAGCCAAAACGCGCTATCATTTTCTGCGGAACTAAAAAAATGGCAGACGAGCTGACGGAGTATTTGAATGAGCGCAATGTCAGCGCCGAAAGCATACACAGCGATATAAAGCAGACACAGCGAACAACAACAATGCGCGATTTTAAGGCAGGAAAGACTACTATTCTGATAGCAACTGATATTGCCGCTCGCGGAATAGATGTAAACGATGTTGAATATGTCATAAACTTTGATATTCCACCGAACACGGAGTATTATATCCATCGTATCGGCAGAACCGGCAGAGCAGGCAAGCCCGGCTGCAGCATTACAATTTGCAGCAGCAAACGCGAGGTCAACGAAATCAGACAAATTGCTGTTGCGGTAAAATCAGCAATCAAAGAGCTGGCGCTTCCTACACCGGAGGACATTGCTTCTGCGGGGACTGCAAAGGCAATAGAAGAGCTTGAGGCAAGCTTACAGGGTGAGATTAAGCCGATTTATACTGAAATTGTCAATAAAATGCTAGAAAAAGGCCTTTCGGTTCAAAATATTGCTGAGGCAGCACTTTCACTATACTTCAGTGATCTTGCAAAGCCTTTGGCAAAGATGCCGGTTTCTCAGTTCAGACACGAGGCAGGAGAGCCATCAAGAATAGAAGCTCGCCCGAATGTAAAAAGAGACGCGTCAAAACCTAAAATTCGTCCGATGGACTTTGGCATTATGATTTTGGATATTGGATCAAGCAACGGCGTAAAAGCAAACCATATTATTGGAGCAGTTGCAGACCGCACAGGTATTTCCGGCAAGGAAATCGGCAAGGTTGAAATTGCCATGGAACAGAGCTTAGTCGAAATTCCTTCGGATAAAATAGAACAAATTCTAGAGGCGATGAAGGGCTGTAAAATCTGCGGGAAACCAACACATTCCTGCCTACTCGCCGGTTCACCTCGCAAAGCTCCGAATAGGACGGGAAGCGCGGCAAAAAGAGCAAATATTAATGGCCCAAGCCCACGATACAATACGAAAAACAAATAATATAAAAAGAGCAGCGACAACAAGTCGGCTGCTCTTTTATGTGTTTCAAGCAATTTTTCAATTATCCTAAGCCTTAAAAAATATTAGCGCCCTTAGTGAAAATCCATTTCTGCGAAAAGCTCCAGCCGAGGAGTAGTAATAATGTATATCCGAGAAGATAAGCAACGACTAAAGTACCCTCGGGCCTGAGCAGGAAATACAGTCCTCCGGGAATTAAAACGGAAAGGAAGTTGAAAAGCATTGCGAGCAGAACGCTGACACTTTGTTTGACAACCTGAGTTTCGTTGACCCAGTCAAGATTTGGCGACTTTAGATTGCAGATAAGGCCAATGTTTGCTGAAAACATGAGGTATAGCACAGGGGTAAGGAGCATTATCAGCACCTTTTCCACTGACGGGTTAAAAACATAAGCTGCAGCAGAGGCAGCAAGTATTGTTGAAGGGATAGACAGGTAGATGTGAAGTTTCAGCTTCGCTTTGAGAATCTCTTGTTCCGAAAGCGGCAAGGATTTGACAATCCAAATGGTTTTGCCCTCAAGCGATACTGAAGGGGCTGTGAAAAGCACCACCGATGACATCAAGCAAAGTCCAAAAATCACAGCAGCGATTACAGTTCCGCTGTCAAAGCCGGTTTGAGCTACAAGTTCCAAAATGTAAGATTTTTTAATTACCAATGCAACCGCTGCGACAGCAATGAAAATTACACCGAGTCCTGCGTTTAAGATATAAACAGGGGAGGAGAGAAGCCGTTTCAGCTCACGGCGAAAAAGAGCCGAAGAAATGGAGGAGGACTGCATTGCCCGTTCTTCATATTTGACTTTAGCAACACCTCTCTTTGATGTGATAACCTTAATGAGAGTTGCCGACAGTATATAATACATCAGCACGAAGGGTACGAGCATAATTAAGAAGCTATAAACCAGCTGGAGCGCGTTGGGCTCTGTGACGCAATTTCCAATCCAATAGAGGGGCGCTACTGAGCCTAAAGATCCTGCGATCTCTTTGCCATTTGAGATAAGCTGTTGGATATATATATTAATCCTGCTGAACCCGACAAAATATAGTCCTAAAAAAACTACGGAAAATACTACTGTCATAAGTGATTTCTTACGAACCCTACCGGTTGAGATGGCAAGAAGCCAGCCGAATAAGCCGGAAACAGCCATTGCAAAAAATGGCAGCGCGAGGACGATTAGGAGAAACGAAATAAACGAGATGGCAGTAACCTGCGTGGCGCGAAACCACATTATAGCCGCAGGAATCGCAACAAGCAGCTCAAAAAAGAAGTTCATGATCATGAGCATGACCATTCGGCTCGCCAAAATTAGCCTAGGAGGAATTGGCATTGATAACAGCAGGTCGTTGTCGCGGGCTTCATACAGCTGAGATTTTGCCATAAAGATTCCACCGATAAACATTAGCGCAAAAGCAGCCAGGGCAAACAGAGTGAAATACAGCCAGCCTATACCAAAGCTGAAAAATGGCTTTGCAATTTGCTGAAAATATACTCCGAACATCACCATGAATGCAGCACAGGCATAAAGCATCAATGCTGCGAAACCAACTATTTTGAGCTTGGAATTATGCATGTTTGACTGTGTATTATTTCGCAAGAACAGCCAAGTACCAAAAGCGGCCATTCTCGTTTTGAGAAGGGCTTTAAACATTGTTGTCACCTTCCAGTTCAAGGAATACGTCCTCAAGAGAACTTGAGCCTTTAACCTCTTCCATAGTTCCCGAAACAACAAGCTTCCCATCTTTTATAATAGCGATTTTATCGCAAAGTTTTTCCGCAACCTCAAGAACGTGTGTGGAGAAGAAAATTGCTCCGCCCTTGTCGCAGTGCTCATGCATAAGGCCCTTAAGCGTATGAGAAGCTTTTGGATCAAGACCAACAAAAGGCTCGTCCATTATGATGAGTTTTGGCTCGTGAATAAACGCAGATATGAGCGCCAGCTTCTGCTTCATGCCATGCGAATAGGCGGAAATCGGCTGGGCCAAATCTGGGGTAAGCTCAAAAATGTCGGCGTACTTCTTGATTCTAAGCTCACGTTCCTTAACAGAAACACCAAACACATCAGCAACAAAGTTGAGATAAGCGATACCTGAAAGGAATTCGTACATATCGGGGTTATCGGGGATATAGGCTAAACGTTTTTTGCATTCCAAAGGGTTTTCTTTGACAGATATGCCGTCAACAAAAATTTCTCCCTCTTCAAAGCGTAGTATACCGCAGCAGGATTTAATAGTTGTGGTCTTTCCGGCTCCGTTGTGCCCAATGAAGCCATAAATTTCTCCGGGCGCAATGTTTAGCGAAAGCTTGTCAACAGCTCGCTTGTCACCGTATAGTTTGGTGAGTTCCTTTATTTTTAACATATAAAACAACCTCCTTGCTTATGTAAAAATAATAGCATATTAATCATGTTTTACAACAAGATTATTCCGAGAAAAAGCAATTCTATTTCGAATTAATTCTAAATAGAATATACACCACATTTATAATATGTCAATAGGGTATTTAGATAATATTCTAAATAATTGGTCTAAACATTAAGTAAAAAAGGACGTTCGTGTAATAGCGAACGTCCTTTAATATATGAGAGTTATTGCTTAACAAAAACGCTTTTTGGGCTACCGCACTTTGGACACTTCCAGTCATTGGGAAGATCTTCAAAGGGGATATCTCCAGTATAAACATATCCGCAGACACTGCAAACCCATTTGGAAGGAGGTGTAGGCGCTTTGCCTGTCTGTTTATAAAGCTTGAAGGCTTCGAGCGTTTTAGCCTTCATGTCTTTCTGATAAGAAGCGTATATCAGACTTTGGCCTTCACCTTGCAGAGCATCAACTACATCACAGAAAAACACTGTATGCGTGGAAAGCTCCTTGACGTCGGTAACCTTGCAGCGGATATATGCAACAGCTTTTTGCAAGACCGGAAAATCGTCAACAAGTTCGAAAGGCACATTTGCCCATTTGTCGACATCTCTTCCTGACTGAAAACCGAAATTGCCGATAATGAATGGATCGATGTCCGTCCCAAGAACTGAAACCATAAATTCCTTTGTCTGCTTGATTGCCGCGTTGGTTTGGTTAGTGTTTATGCTGCAAAGAATAACAGTTGGCGTTGGTGTGCTTGTTGACTGGATAAACGCGTCAACAATGCATCCGGCGTTTTTCCCGTCAAATTTTGTTCCCACGACATAGAGACCGTAAGAAATATTGAATAGAGCTGTGTTATCCATAACAAGCCTCCAATTTATTTTAAGGCCTACTTATTTAAGCTTTTTCTGAGAAATCGGATTTTGGAGCGCCGCAAACAGGGCAAACCCAAGTGTCAGGAAGATCCTCAAACTTTGTTCCGGGAGCAATGCCGCCTGTTGAATCTCCTAGCTCTTCATCATAGACATATCCGCAAATGTCACAAGTGTATTTTTTCATATTAAACCTTCTTTCAATTAATAAATTAGCCTATTATACGTCCGCTTTCCAAAGTCCGTGGAGATTGCAATAGGCAAAAGCTGAGACAAGCTTGTCATCATCAGTGAGCATGAAGGAAGCCGAAGGTGCGCCGACAGGGTCAAGTGCTTTGCGCTGGCCTCCCATTTCGGTTTGAATGTATATCCAGCTTATGTGATGCTCGACAGTCATGGGATGTGGAGCAGAACCGACCTCGACGGTTACCTTGCTGCCATCGATTTTGATAACAGGAACATGCTTTTCGGAAGACGCTTCAGTAGTGTTTGGGACTAGCTCAGTCATGGTGTCGCCACAACAGACGGGTGTAACTCCGGAGCTTTCAATCATGCCGATAATATTCCCGCAATGTTTGCAGATATAAAACTTGTGCTGTTCTTTATTCATGTCGACCAACCTTTCATTTTGTAATTAATTCTTTAATCAATAATGTTGCTTACCAGCTGTACAAATTACTTACGACTTAAATGTATAACAATATCTGTAATTTCGCAATAAGATTTTACTCTAAAAACGCAATTTCGCGAAGAATTGTAGACACAACTAAATTAAATAACTAATAATAGTAATAATTACTACATAATATACTATTTAATTATATCAATTTAATTGTATCCTTTATATAATAAAGCGGTAGACAAGTATATGTCTACCGCTTTATTATATTAGTTTACTTAAAGATGAATTTCATAGAAATAATTACTCGGCAAGCTCTTTAATTGTTTTGTATTCCTTCAAGTCGGTATAGATATCGTTGGTATACGGATTCTTCTTCTGCTTAATAACCTTGTAAATCATGTATACAAGAACACCTACGTTAAAAGCAAGTGCGAGCGCACTGACGATTGTGTAGATTGTGGGATTGTAGCTGGATACAACAGTGAACTGGCTGTGGTCCTGGAACATGGGGAAGGTCTGAGCAAACATACACCAAAGAGCAAGTGTCTGAGCTCTGTGCTGGAGCCATGCGCCCTTGCCAACAGTGAACGCGCAAAGAGTCGGGGCAAGGAGCAGTGCAAGTCCGCAGTACCAAGCGTGGTGAGGCAGGCAGTTGTATGTATATGCGAAGTTCCAAAGGTCATACGCGATAATCCAGAACCAAAGCATATCAGGCCAGAGCATATCGTGGCTGCCATCTTTTTTTGTTTTCTTCTTTATTACAATACCAAACCAACCGGTGATTGTGATAATGTTCAGGAAACCGGCGATTGCATTCATTACATTCCATGCACCACCCATAAGGTAGAACTTTGTAGCTCCGTTGGTGCCTTCTTCTTCAATAACCTGATCAAGACCAGCAACGAGACTATAGAGTTTGCCAACTTCGAGATCTCTTATGCAAGCTTCGACTATATTGATAGCAAGGATAAGGAAGGCTAGAAAGAGGAAGCCTTTTTTGTCAGCCAATCTCCACGTTGTGCCATCTTTCTTTGTCCCACCAACAAAGCGAATGCACCAGAAGATGATGCAGCCAGCGGTGGAGGAATAGACCTTGAAGAGATGGAACCAGTCTGTATAAGACGAACCGGAAAGAACTGTGAACCAAAGGACGCTAAGGACGATAGGCATAACGACAAATGCTGCAAAGCCGACCCATTTGAATCTGCGAGTAAACTCGTTAAGCCCAAATAGTGCCGCGAACACCATGAGCCACCCGAGTATAGCGGTAATTACGCCGCCGCCTTGTGAAAAATCAAACATAATACAATCCCCTCATTATACAATATTTAGTGCTTCCACCAAAATTCTTGGCATTGTTATTTTATTATTTATGTCGATTGTTAAGCAATAGACAATTTTATAAATGTGTCTGAATTTGCACAAAAACACTACATTTTAAGCTCGTATTTCTTCTCATATTCAACAAAAGCCATTACCGAGCGAGGAATACTGCCTGAAATCATAAGCAGGAGCTTTTCGAGCATGACTTGAGGTTCATCCTCCATGCCTTCATTTACCCAGTCAACAAAAAGACCGTTGAACACACGTCTATAGAAATTGATAATGAAATATTTGTTCTTTTCACTTATTGTTGCACTTAGGCTTTCGATGCACTCATCAACAACATCAAGCATAAGTTTGTCGGAAAGGCTTGAGAAGAAAGCATTTGCCTCCGGCCAATAAGAGGAATAGTAAACGTGAAGAACCATTTTAGTGTTGTTCTTCAGATAATTCATAGTTGCGAGAAACCCGCCCTCCCAGGTTTCGAAGGTTCTATTTTGGGCAATATCACGTGAGAGCTCGTTGAAAAAGACATATTTGAAGATGTCCATAATATCAGTGAAATAGTAGTAAAAGGTTTGCCTGTTAACATTACAGTGCTGGCATACTTCTTTTACTGTTACTTTGTCGATAGATTGCTTCGTAAGCAACTCCTTAAAAGAGTTAATAATTGCGGTTTTGGCCCGCTGGGTCACAAGCATTTCCTCCTCTGTTAGATTATGGGGTAAATTCTGCTTTGCGATTTATGTAATATTATTTGAGTAGTTGCAATGAGGAGATGATGTTTATATGAATAAAATATCATAAAATATTGAAACAGTCAATCAACACTAGCTGGACAAATAACTTGACAGTTTATAAAAAAGAAAACACCGTCCTTTTATGAACGGTGTTTTCTTATAGAAATATTAGTGCTTAAGCTTTTGCTTTTTTGTCACCGATGCTAAGAAGGAGGTTTAATACTATTCCAAAGATTGCTGCACCGGCAATGCAGGGAACATTGAGCCCAAAGAAGGGGATAGTGCCGCCAAAGGCATATTGTCCACCTACACCGAGAACCATGATGGAGGAAATTACGGCAATGTTTTTTGAGCTGAACATATCAACCTTTTTATCTATCATGATTGCAATACCCTGAGCAGCTATTGCGCCGAAAAGATAAATCTCAAGTCCGCCGATTACAGCAGTGGGTATACCATATATAATTTTTATAAGCGGAGTGAAGAAGGAAATGACCATTGCAATGACAGAAGCGGCAATCATTACGGGGATTGAAAAGACCTTAGTAATAGCCATGGTGCTGATGTTTTCGCCATAGTTTGTGCCAGCGGGGCCGCCGACAACACCGGAGATCATGTCACAAATACCATCACCGATTAAGTTTTTATCGAGCATACTGGCAAGGTCATATTTCTTTTTGCCTTTTTTCTCGGCAAGGTCATTGACGTAAATGTCAAGCTGATAAATATGCGCGGTGGATTCAGGGATAGTTGCTATTGCAATAGGCATAATTGCCGCAACAGCAGCCCAAGAAACAGTGGGGAAGGAGAATGCGGGAAGAGCAAAGATACTGCCGTCTCCGAGCTTCCATGCAGATGCTGCAAGGGCTTCAGCAGGGAGGCTGCGGAAAAGGTTCATATCGGGACCGCCGACCCAATAAAGCACAGCGGCAAACAAGCAACCGACGCCGGCACCCAAGAGAAGGGGGAGCTGACCTAAGAATCCTTTTAGATATTTTGAAAAAACAATTGTCGAGAGAAGAGTTGCAAGTGAAACAGCCCAAACCCAACCAGTGTTAGCTATTGTGGCTGTTGCGCCTTCTGCGACTGCCTGCGGTGCAGCGTCACCTAGTGCGTTGCCGGCAAGCGTAAGACCGATAATCATTGCGATAGAACCGGTAATTGTTGCAGGTAGAACCTTCTCAACCGCATTTCTTCCAGAGTACTTAACGAGGAAGCCTGCTGCTACAGATACAAGTCCCGAGGCAATAATTCCGAATTGGGCAATCTGGATTGCCTCAGTGGGAAGAATACCGTTTGCTTTTGCGTAGCCTTGAGCGGCTACAAGTCCGGAAATAGCGGATAGGTATGAAAAGCTGGACCCGTAATACATGGGGATTTTTCTGCCGGAAATGAACACAAAGCATATTGTTGCAAGTCCACTGGCAAAAAGGGTGGTGGATACCTGAAAGCCGGTGATAAGCGCAACGGCAATTGTTGCAGGGAACATTACGATGACCTGTTGCAGTGCATAAAGCAGAAGCTTTCCCGGAGTTGGCTTTTCATCGGGCAAATAGCCGATGACTTCTTTTTCTTTCTCTTTTTTCATTTGCAGTCTCCTCTATAATAATTTTTCACTAATGCTTACATTTGTTTGCCCGTCGTGCTCGTATAGGTGAACCGAAACGACTTCACTAAGAGCGGTGGGAATGTTTTTTCCAACGTACGTTGCTTTAATAGGCAATTCGCTGTGCCCTCTGTCTATCAGTACTGCCAACTGAATTTTTGAAGGTCTGCCTGCAGCCATTACGGCATCCAAAGCAGCACGAGCGGTCCTACCGGTGAAAATCACGTCATCGACAAGGACAACGGTTTTGCCTTCAACTGAAAACGGTATTATTGTGTCGCTAACAATCGGATTTCTGGCTATCATAGTCAAATCATCACGATATAGTGTAATATCTAGCTCTCCAACCTCGATGGCTTTATTGTCAATTTTCTTTATATTATCTGCAATTCTATATGCCAATGGAATCCCACGGGTTTTTATACCAATCAGACAAAGGTCATCAGTCCCGTGGTTCTTTTCAATTATTTCGTGCGAAATCCTGACAATTGCACGACTTACATCATCTTCGTTCATAATCTGTGCTTTAAATTTCATGGTTAACTTCCTCAGAACAGAATATAGTGTGAGCACGAATTTCAAAAAAAGAGCCTTGCCTGGTATGCAGACAAGGTTACAATTCGACTGATGTAAACATAGCCGTATTATAAATATAGCAACCTTGACGGCATCACAGTACCGCATTTAAAGATTCTTCTGTCATAATAGCTTAGTTTGTGCAATATTTCAACAGGAAATTTACAATTTATTCATGTTTATCGCACACTAAAGTATTAGAGAAATAAATTATCAGTAAGAAGATATAGTTATTTATATTTTAAAGCTAATACATATAGTATGTATTTACATTTTGAAACGTCAACGCACCATCTGCTGATTCATCATAACGCTTTACTTTAAATCAATAGGGGATTTGCAGAATTGAAAGAAAAAATATGCATACAAATTGACTTTGCGATGACAAAGTGGTATTCTAATCAAAATTAACAAATAATTTGTGTGTGTCTCTTGCAAACATATGAATATATGTCGCATACGAATTATTTGTTTAATTATAGGCCGAAGGGCTTAATTGAAAGGAGAAAATTGAATGAAACTAGCAAAAAAAATTGGCGTTCTAGTTTTGGCGCTAACGATGGTTGTCGGCCTTATAGGCTGCGGAGCCAAGGATGCGACAACATCTCCCGCTGCAGATGCATCAGCAGCACCCGCAGCAGGCGGCACACTTAATGTAATGGTAGAGGTCGAAGTGCAGAGCCTTGATCCTCAGGTTGCAACCGACGGAACAAGCTTTGAGGTCATTGCAAACTTCACAGACGGTCTTAAGCAAATGGACGCAGCAGGCGCTGCTATTGATGCCCTTTGCGCAGAAGAAACAGTTAGCGAAGACGGCCTTACATACACCTTCAAAATCCGTGACGATGCTAACTGGTCAAACGGCGAGCCCGTTACAGCTGCAGACTTTGTATTTGGTTGGCAGCGCGCAGTTGACCCCGAACTTGTCTCCGAGTATGCATACATGCTGACCGATATTGGCCAAATCAAAAATGCAGCCGAAGTCTACGCTGGCGAGAAGCCTCTTTCAGACCTCGGAGTAACAGCTGTTGACGAGAAAACCCTTAAGGTTGAGCTCAACGTACCTGTATCATATTTTGACCAGCTTTTATATTTCCCCACTTTCTATCCTGTGAATCAAGCTTTTTTTGAGAGCTGTGGCACAAGCTATGCAACAAGCCCCGAAACAGTTCTCTCCAACGGCGCTTTCATCCTCACAAGCTATGAGCCCGCCACAACCAACTTTACCCTTGAGAAGAATCCCACCTACTATGATGCCGCAAAGGTCAGCCTCGACGGTCTGAACTATCAGGTCATCAAGGAAAGCCAGCAGGCACTTCTCAGCTATCAGAACGGTGACCTTGATATTATTCAGGTTTCCGGAGACCAGGTTGATCAGGTTAAGGACGATCCTGAATTCCTCAGTGTCGGCGCAGGCTACCTTTGGTACATGAGCCCCAATGTTGATAAATATCCCGAGCTTGCAAACCTAAACATGCGTATGGCTCTGACTTTTGCTATTGATCGCCAGACAATCGTTGAGAGCGTTGTAAAAGATGGCTCAACTGCCACCTTTACAGCCGTTCCTCCCCAGTTCGCAACAGGCCCGGCAGGCGATGACTTTAGTGCTAATCAGACTGAGTTTGCAGATGTCTGCGCTTTTGATACAGCAAAGGCACTTGAGTTCTATGAAAAAGCAAAGACTGAACTTGGCAAAGACAGCTTTGAGTTCGAAATGATTGTTGATGACACCGAGATTCAGCAAAACGTTGCAGCAGTTATAAAGGACGAAATCGAAAAAACACTACCCGGTATCAAAGTTGCTCTGAGAGTAGAGCCTAAGAAGCAGCGCGTTGAAGATTGCCAGAGCGGCAACTTCTGCCTTGCTCTTACCCGTTGGGGACCCGACTATGCAGATCCTATGACTTATCTTGCAATGTGGGTAACAGGAAACTCCAACAACTACGGTTTGTGGAGCAATGCTGATTATGACGCACTTATTGAGCAAACCACCACAGGCGACCTCTGCACAGACCTTGAGGGACGCTGGACAGCACTGAAGCAGGCAGAAAAGATTGCTATGGAAGAAGCTGTTATCTTCCCGCTTTACACTCAGGCAAATGCCGACATGATTAAAGCAAATGTTACAGGAATTGAATTCCACCCCTGTGCACTTAACAGAGTTTATAAAAACACAGTTAAGGGTTAATAGTTATTTTTAACTAACGCCCCGGTGGGACCTTTTGCCGCGCGGTGGTTTTGAAATTATTCAAGGCTTTCGCGCGGCAATATGGCTTAACTCGCGCATACGAACCCGTTTCCGATTTGATGGATATTTCCGTTTATTAGGATGCGGGTTTATATGCGTGCGTTATGCATGTTATGCCTAAACAAGAGAGGAAGAAAGTTAAGACGTGAAGAAATATATTCTAAAACGTGTACTTATCTCAATATTTACGCTTTTGGCTATTACGCTTGTACTTTTCATTTTGCTCCACCTAATGCCCGGTTCTCCATTTAACGATGAAAAGCTGACGGCAGCTCAAAAGGCGGCGCTAAACGCTAAGTACGGCTTGGATCAGCCGATTGTCGTACAGTTTGGGAAATACGTATACAATATGTTTAGCGGAAACTTTGGTGTCAGCTACAACATCAGTAAAAACACGCCCATAAGCCAGCTCATTCAAAGCCGCCTGCCGATTAGTATTGCTGTCGGTGGTATGGCAGTATCCTTGGGTGCGATTGTTGGTCTGATTTTGGGAATTATTGCGGCACTAAAACACAACACCTTTTGGGATACGCTTTGTACCATTATATCAGTAATCGGTGTTTCAGTACCAAGTTATGTTTTCGCGTTGGGACTTAGCTATACCTTTGGCTTCAAGCTCAGCTGGCTGCCGATGCTGTATTCTGGTAACGCCCCGTTTACCAGCAGCGTTATGCCAAGCGTCGCGCTCAGTCTTTTCACTCTTGCCTCGATTGCAAGATTTACGCGTACAGAAATGCTGGAGGTTTTGCGAAGCGACTATATGCTGCTTGCGGAGAGCAAAGGAATTTCAGGCGGCCCGCTTATTGTTCGGCATGCCCTTCGAAACTCGCTTATTCCAATCATTACTGTGCTCGCACCGCTAATTGTTGACCTCATGACCGGAAGCCTTGTTGTTGAAAAAATCTTTTCAATACCGGGCGTTGGAAGCCTTCTTGTCACGGCAATTCAATCAAATGACTACAGTGTAGTTATAGCACTCAGCTTCATCTATAGCGCAATGTACATTGGAATAATGCTGGTCGTTGATATTCTTTACGGTGTTATTGATCCACGCATACGCCTTGCAAAGGAGGGGGACAACTGATGGGACGTATAACAAGAAAACAGCCGGTCACGGCTTCCGGCCCTCAAAACATACAGGATTCATTTGAATTTCTGTCTGACGATTTCACCTTGCGCGGCAACTCCGATGATACTCAAATCGATAGGAACTTTGCAAGCCTGAATTATTGGGTAGAGGTTCGTAATCGCTTCTTTTCAAACAAAAGCGCAGTATTCTCGCTTGTGCTCGTAATTGTTATTGCTGTGCTTGCTGCTTTTGGCCCTTTGATGTCAGGCTATTCATACTCAACTCAAAATCTTGCGGAGAAAAATTTTGCGCCTAGGGTACAAGGGCTTGAGAATATCGGAATTTTTAACGGCGACGAGTCGCTGAAGACAACAACCGGAACTAAGCTAATAAACGGCTATGAGGATAAAAAGCTTACAGATGTTTATTATTGGTTCGGTTCTGATGTGCTCGGGCGTGACATATGGACACGTGTTTGGGAAGGAACTCGCATTTCACTTGGAATTGCGCTATGCGCTGCGATAATTGATATGATTATCGGTATGAGCTATGGACTAATAAGCGGCTATTTCGGAGGCAAGGTAGACAGTATAATGTGCCGAATTGCCGAAATTATAAACGGCATTCCACGCCTTGTTATTGTTACTTTGCTTATGCTCGTGCTTCCTCGTGGCTTTGTTACAATCGTATTCGCGCTAATGATAACCGAATGGATAGGCATGAGCCGAATAGCGCGTGCCGAGATGCTGAAGCTGAAAGAGCAGGAATTTGTCTTGGCCTCCCGCACACTTGGCGCCAAAGACTTTTTCATCATATTTAAAGAGATATTGCCGAATACAATAGGACAAATTATTACTCAGCTAATGTTCAGTATTCCAACGGCAATCTTTACCGAGGCTTTCCTTAGCTTTGTCGGTTTGGGCATTCCCGTTCCGATGTGCAGCTTGGGCAGCTTAATAAGTGATGCCTTCAACAGCTTTACAACGCATCCGTATCAGATAATTCCGCCGATTTTGGTTCTAGCCCTTCTGATGCTATGCTTCAACATGCTAGCCGACGGCCTGCGCGAAGCGTTTGACCCGAAGCTTAAGGAAATGTGAGGTGAGCGCAATGGAAAAAGCAGGACGCGAAAAAATTCTTGAGATACGCAATCTTTCAATATCCTTTTTATCATCAAATACCAATGTCAACGCCATACGCAGTGTAGACCTTGACCTTTATAAGGGTGAAACACTCGCAATTGTTGGTGAATCCGGAAGCGGAAAATCAGTTACGATGAAGGCAGCAATGGGTATTCTTGATAAAAACGCGGTTGTCAACAGCGGATCGATTAAGTTTACTTACCAGCACACTGAAACCGAAAAAAAGACGGATGACCTCCTCACGCTTACAAAAAAAGAGATGCGCAAGCATATTAACGGCAAGCGTATTGCGATGATATTTCAAGACCCAATGACGAGCTTGGACCCGACAATGCCAGTGGGTAAGCAAATCATGGAAGGAATGATTTGGCATTATAACACGCCTCAAAAAGAAGCTTATCAAAAGACGCTTGATCTCCTTCGCGAGGTGGGTATCGATGAACCCGAAAAACGAATTAAGCAATATCCTCACCAGCTTTCAGGCGGAATGCGTCAGCGTGTGGTAATAGCGATTGCACTTGCCTGCAACCCGGAGCTTCTCATCTGTGATGAGCCGACGACAGCGTTGGATGTTACAATACAGGCAAAAATAATCGAGCTTATTCAGAGAATTCAACGCGAACGCGGCATCAGCGTAATCTATATCACGCACGATCTCGGAATCGTTGCAAAGGTGGCGGATTACGTCAATGTAATGTACGCAGGAAAAATCGTTGAAAAGGGGACAATAGACGAAATCTACTTTGAACCCAGACATCCCTATACGTGGGGACTTCTTTCCGCAATGCCTGATCTTGAAACGGATGATAGCCGTCTTTACACCATACCCGGTTCGCCTCCGAATCTGCGAAACAAAATTGTAGGTGATGCTTTTGCACCTCGAAATATTTATGCCCTAAAAATTGATGAACGAGCTGAGCCTCCGATGTTCAAAATTACCGACAGTCATTATGCGGCTACCTGGCTTCTGGACGAGCGTGCTCCTAATGTTGAAATGCCTGTTGAGCTAAAAAACCGAATTGCCCGTATGCGGAAGGACGGTGAGTGATATGTCGGAAGAGAGAAAGCCCTTACTTGAAGTTAAGGGCTTAAGACAATATTTTAAAATGAATCGTAACTCTACCTGCAAAGCAGTTGACGGTGTTGATTTTGTTCTTTATCCCGGAGAAACTTATGGCTTAGTTGGTGAATCAGGCAGCGGTAAAAGCACAATTGGACGCAGCATTATCCGCCTATATAACCCTACAGAAGGAAATATTTCCTTTGACGGTATGGATATTTCGGGAAAGCTTTCTAAACGTGAGAATGAACTTCTTCGTACAGAGATGCAGATGATTTTTCAAGACCCGATGGCTTGCCTTAACCCACGTAAAAAGGTTGAAGATATCGTCGCTCAAGGGCTAGACATTCATCATCTCTACTCTAGCAGAGCGGAGCGTAAGGAAAAGGTCGCCGATATTTTGGTTAAGGTCGGGCTTGCCCCAGAGCATGCCGAACGATATCCGCACCAGTTTTCGGGCGGGCAGCGTCAGCGCGTCGGAATTGCGCGTGCGTTGGTTATGAATCCAAAGCTTATCATCGCTGATGAGTGCATCAGTGCACTTGACGTTTCCATTCAAGCGCAGGTGGTTAATCTCATGAAGGACATACAGAAGGAAACGGGCACAGCTTATCTATTCATAGCCCATGACCTTTCGATGGTAAAGTATATTTCTGAGCGTATCGGCGTACTACATAAGGGGCATCTTGTTGAAACTGGAACAAAGGATGAGATTTTCTCAAACCCCGTTCATCCTTATACTCAGAGTCTGCTTTCGGCAATTCCTGTTCCAAACCCGCGAACAGAAAAATCACGTGTGACCAAATCGTACGACTGTAAAAAAGCAGGTATTGATTATTGTCTTGGAACACAGCACCATCTTGGGGGAAGCCATTATGTGCTTTGCACAGATGATGAACTTGCTAGGTGGACAAAAGTATAGAATATTTTAGCGGCGCTTCAATATTAAGCGCCGCCTATTTTTTAGATACAATGAAGCTTTTTATGTCACAAACTAAAAATGCAGGAAAATATTCTTTTGAGTTCAATGATAAAAAGAATTACGTTATTTACATAAGGTGAATGAAACAATACATAATTAAATAGTTATAAACATTATCAACAAGTTTTCAACAGCCTTTGAATCATTGGGAATAGGGAAGTATTCCGATAATAACCATAATATTACAAACCCTGAACCGTAGGTTGCAAATAATGCAAATTGTTATACGGTAGACATAATATCGATTATAGCTTAAGCAGCACTAATGTTTGCCGGCTAATAACTGAACGAAAACAATCATTTAATTAGATAACCATATACCTTTGACAGAAGAATTATTATTTCATATTAAGGAGAAAAATAGACATATTGTTAATGAAATGAATTTCTGCTTTTCAAAAGAATCAATGATTGCCAATAACTTGCATTAATTACCGAATGGGATACTAATTGGACAATTAATTGTGAATATTATGATTATTATCCTTGCAAAAAATAATTTTCTAAGCTATAATACTTAAGATAGTTGCACAAAGACATATGTCTTTGTGCGGCGGACAATACTTAATTCGCGGGTTAATGCCCCGCGAAAAAACGGAGGAAAAGAAATGAAAAAGTCAATAGCTATCATCCTTGCTTGCATGATGCTCGTTTGCTTGTTCGTTGGCTGCGGACAGAAAGCAACAACAGAATCACCGGCTGCAAGCACAGATACTGCTGCAACTGGCGACAAAGTTGTAAAACTCGGTGTCTTTGAGCCCGCTTCCGGCGACAACGGACCTGGCGGTAAGCAGGAAGCACTCGGCGTTCAGTATGCTAACACAGTTCAGCGCACAGTTGAAATCGGCGGCGAGACCTACAAAGTTGAGCTCGTAAGTGCTGACAACCAGTCTTCAACCGATAAAGCTCCGTCTGCTGCTGCGACTCTTGTCAGCGCAGGCGTATCTGCTGTTCTTGGCTCTTATGGTTCCAGCGTCTGCATCGCAGCGTCTGATACCTTCAAAAATGCTGGTATCCCCGCTGTCGGTATCACCTGCACAAACCCCCAGGTAACTGAGGGCAACACCCACTATTTCCGCATTTGTTTCCTTGATCCTTTCCAGGGCACAGTTCTTGCAAACTTTGCCAACGATACCTTCAAGGCTAAGACAGCATATTGCCTTGCTCAGCTTGGCGACGATTACTCTGTTGGCCTCTGCAACTATTTCCAGAAGGCTTTTGAAGCACTCGGCGGAACTGTTGTCTATGAAACCTTCCCCGAAGGCAACTCCGACTTCACCTCCTATGTTACCAATGCAAAGAACGCAAAGGCTGACGTTTTCTTTGCTCCTGTATCCACCACCTCTGCTGCACTGATCATTGACCAGGCTTCCTCACAGGGCATGACCATGCCTATCATGGCTGGCGACACTTGGGACTCCAACGTCATCCTCAATGCTGCGAAGGGCAAGGATGTAAAGATATATGTAACAACCTTCTATCAGGAAGGCGGAGCTCCGGATTTCGACAGCGGCTTCAAGGCTTGGCTCGAATCCGATGCTGCAGCACTTGCTAGCAACGGCGGAGACACAACTATCGCTGCTGTTTCTGCAATGGGCTACGACGCTTACTTCGTAGCACTCGAAGCTCTGAAGGCAGCCGGAACAACTGATCCAGTTGCTGTTAACGAAGCTCTTTGGAAAGTTACTTATACAGGCGTTTCCGGCGCTATCGCATTTGACGCTGTAAACGGCGATGCAGTTCGTGACACAGCATATGTTAAGACCGCAAACACAGAGACAGGTGCTTGGGACTTCGTTGCTGTTCAGAAAGCTGCATAATTTTAGTCTGATCACTTGCACTTAAGTGGTATAGGCGGGGGCAATTGCCCCCGCCATGCCCATTTCTTGCTTTCCCAAAATAAAGACATTCTTGGGCTGCCTCGAAAGAGGACGAAGTTTCGGCTTTTTTCGAGACAGCTCAGCTTTGAGGAGGAGCCTCTATGGAAAATATCCTGTTGGCTATTTCGGATTTCTTTTCTGCAAATCTGCCGTATATTTTGTCCGGTATTTCTGTTGGTGGTCAGTACGCACTGATTGCTATCGGATATACTATGGTTTACGGCATACTAAGGCTCATTAACTTTGCCCACGGCGATGTGTTTATGGTCGCGGGGCTTATGATGGTTTATCTATCTGCTAGTATGCCGCTTTATCTTTCTATTCCTATTGTTATAGTGCTAACCGTTATTTTGGGGTTTGTAATTGAACGCGTCGCTTACAAGCCTTTGCGTAATGCTCCTCGTATGTCGATAATGATTTCGGCTATTGGCGTTAGTTATCTTCTGCAAAATTTGGCGCTTTATTTTACAGGTGGACTGAATAAAAACTATCCACCAATTCCTTGGATTTCCGATACCATCACAATTGGCTCTGCGATTACAAAACGTGTTACCGTCATCACGCCGATTCTGACTATCGTTCTTGTGGTGGTGCTTGTATTATTTATAAACCACACAAAGATAGGAATGGCAATGCGTGCTGTTTCAAGAGACTTTGAAACCTCTCAGCTTATGGGCATCAAAATTAACAATGTTATCTCCGCCACATTTATAGTCGGATCGTTGCTTGCTGCTGTCGGCTCGCTGCTTTACTTCACAAACTACGCTGGTGTCGTGCCGACTTCCGGCTCAATGCCGGGCTTAAAGGCTTTTGTAGCTGCAGTTTTCGGAGGAATCGGGTCGATTCCGGGTGCGGTTGTAGGAGCTTTCATAATTGGCATTTGCGAGAACATCATTAAAGGCTCGGGGCTTACAACATTTTCCGATGCTTTTACGTTCGCACTTTTAATAATTATTCTCATTGTAAAGCCTACTGGCCTTTTTGGCGAGAAGCAAACTGATAAGGTTTAGGTGGTGTGTGATGAAAAAACAAACTAAGACCATCATAAACATAGCTTTATTGATTGGATTATTGGCTATTATTTTTGCTTGCAGTTACTTTTTGAAATCGTCCTCGATGGTGTTCGTAGTTCTGAAAAAGGGCGCTATTTACGCGCTTGTCGCAGTTTCAATGAACTTATTGAACGGCTTCACAGGACTGTTTTCACTTGGTCAGGCCGGCTTCATGCTTATTGGCGCATATACCTATGCTGTTTTTACAATTCCGGTAGCAGAAAGAATCAATGTATATCAATATTTTGATGGCGGAATTATTCAGTTTACAATGCCGGTAATCCTCGCGCTTATACTTGCGGGAATTGTGGCGGCGATATTTGCTTTCCTAATTGGCCTACCTGTATTACGTCTAAAAAGCGATTATCTTGCGATTGCAACCTTGGGCTTTGCCGAAATAATTCGAGCCATTCTTCAGTGGGATAAGCTTGGACCAATCACGAACGGCTCAAACATGCTCAGAAAATTCTCCACGTTCGATTCTATTATCAGCAATTGGAGAGTGGATGCACAAGGAAATACAACAATTTTCGGTGAGCTGTGCAAATCAGCAACTTGGCTTCCGACATTTTTATCCACGATGTTGCCAATCCTTATTGCTGGAATTTGTATTGCGATAATTGTTTTAATAATTAATTCATCATACGGCCGCGCATTCAAATCAATTCGCGATGATGAAGTTGCTGCACAGGCCATGGGTATTAATTTGGCTCGCCATAAAATGATGGCATTTTGCACCAGCGCTTTCTTTGCAGGTGTCGGCGGAGCGTTGCTTGCAATGTTTCAGTCAATGGCTAAAGCGTCCGATTTTAAGTCCGGAATGACCTATGAGATTCTTCTAATCGTTGTTTTAGGCGGCATTGGCTCTGTTACGGGCAGCTGCTTAGGAGCGTTTCTCTTTGTCGCTGCTTCCGAGTGGTGGCTGCGTGGACTGGATAATGGGCAGTTCCTTGGAATTGTAGCGCCGGGTCTTTTCAGAAATGGCTTCCGACTTGTTGTGTTTTCATTAATTATCATGTTTGTGGTTCTGTTCTGGCGTAAGGGAATCATGGGCGATAAGGAATTTGATGTTGAGCGCATTATAGCGGGTGTTAAGAACATACCCACGAGATTCAGACAAATGATTGCGTGGTTCAAGAACCTTGGAAAAAAGAAAGGGGAGGTGAGCGGCAATGACTGAGAATGTATTACGCCTTTCCGATATAACCATGCAGTTTGGCGGTGTGGTCGCCGTTAACAACCTGTCCTTAGAAGTAAATAAGGGCGAAATTGTAGCCCTCATTGGCCCTAATGGAGCCGGAAAAACAACTGCTTTCAACTGCATAACCGGCGTTTACGAGCCAAGTAATGGCCAAGTAGAATTTTATGATGAGTTAATTGTTTCAAACCACCCATCGGGAAAAATGAAAAAGCTTTATTCTGGTGAAAACAACGGCAAATACACAAAAGTCGTCAGCAAAACACCGGATAAAATAACTGAGGACGGTATTGCGCGTACCTTCCAGAATATCCGACTTTTCGGCAGTCAGACCGTCTTCGAGAATGTTTTGATTGCAAAGCATATGCGTGCCAAACAAAACATGTTTTCCGCAGCTTTTCGCTTTAACTATAAAGAGGAAGCTCGTATGCGCAGGGAAAGCATGGAGCTTCTAGAGCGTCAGGGCTTGGCTCATCTAAAGGATGAAAAAGCAGTAAACCTGCCTTACGGTGTTCAGCGCCGTTTGGAAATCGCACGCGCTTTGGCAACCGAGCCGAAGCTTTTGCTCCTTGATGAACCGGCAGCAGGCATGAATCCGCAGGAAACACAAGAGTTGACCGACTTTATTAAACAAATCAAAGAAGAAAACAACTTAACAGTATTCATGATTGAGCATCACATGGATCTCGTTATGAAGATTTCTGACCGCATTTATGTACTAGATTTTGGAAAGCTTATAGCACATGGCACGCCAAGCGAGATTCAGTGCAATAAGCGCGTTATAGACGCATATTTGGGGGTGGCCGAGGATGCTTAAGATTGATAACCTAAAGGTCAACTACGGTGGAATTGAAGCGGTAAAGGGAATTTCGTTTGATGTTGAAGAGGGGAGCATCGTTACGCTCATTGGTGCGAACGGCGCGGGAAAATCGACAACACTGCGTACTATTGCGGGTCTCGTTTCTGCGAGATCCGGAAATGTCACTTTTATGGGTGAGAATATAACCGGTAAGCCTGCTCATCAAATCGTCTCTAAGGGAATCACCCTTGTTCCGGAGGGCCGCCGTGTGTTTCCAGACCTTACCGTTTTGGAGAACCTGAAAATCGGTGCTTATCTACGAAACGACAATTTGGACGAAGACATCCGTTGGGTATATGACCTATTCCCACGCTTGGAGGAGCGTTCTTGGCAGGCTGCCGGAACACTCTCCGGTGGTGAACAGCAGATGCTCGCCGTTGGCCGTGCGCTTATGAGCCGTCCGAAGCTTATGATGATGGACGAGCCTTCTCTTGGCTTAGCTCCGCTTGTCGTTAAAGGAATATTTGATATCATTAAGGAAATCAACAAGCAGGGTGTTACAATTCTTCTAATTGAGCAGAACGCGAATATGGCACTGCACACAGCAGATATGGGTTACGTTTTGGAAACAGGACGGATAACACTTTCTGGCCCAGGAAAAGAGCTTCTCAAGGATGAGGCTGTTAAAAAGGCCTATCTCGGAACTTAGTTGGAGATTTTGGCTTTCTGTTTCTTAATCTGCAGAATGGTTGATTATTCGCAGAGTGTGTCCCGAATTATGGGCTGCACTCTGCTTTTTATACCAAGGTTAGGTTTAGCCCGCGAATAGACAAAATTGTAATGAGATTGAATAAGCAACCCAGTTATAAATATAAAATAATGTACTTTGAAAGTGGGGGAAAACGTGGTAGACTATACAAAACAAGCTGTTGAACGCTTTTCCAATGATAAATATGCCGTTAATACAACGGGTATAACAATCGAAAAGGCCGATATTGATTACGCAAAATGCAGTATGAGAATTGATGAACGACATTTCAACTGTGAAGGAAGTGTAATGGGCGGGGCAATCTTCACGTTGGCAGACTATGCCTTTGGGGTTGCGGCTAACAGCGGAAATTTGCAGACTGTTTCATTATCGGGGACAATTAATTTTATGCGTGCAACAAAGGGTCCTGTTCTCTATGCTGAAGCTAAGTGCATCAAGAGCGGAAGAAGTATTGCTTTTTTTGAGATAACGGTTACTGATGATGCCGGAAACATAATCGCAACTGTTCTGGCCAATGGTTTTAGAAAGCAAGAAACTGCTTTTTGAAAATAATTATCTCAGTTTGCGACACGGATTTATATTACTGTCAATTTAGGATGTTTTATGAAAAAATACATTGGTTTATCCATGCGAATATTGATGTTTACGTTATTCTCACGGCTTCAATATGCGTTTGATTGGGTGAGCGTACAAAGTTCAGCAAATTATCGCCATGATTATTTGCTGGACACTTTTTGGGAAAGATATCATGAGCACATAACTATTGCAGCTGTTTTGCTTACGATTGGCGCTGTCTATGCGGTATATAATCATAGACGTCATAAAAGGCAATTCTTGTTGCTTAAAGCGAGTGAGATGGTCCTTCGAAATATAACAAACAATATTAACGGAGGTGTACTTGTTTTAAACCCTCAAAAAGAATATCAAATTTCGTATGTTAATGAGGGGTTTCTTAAGCTTTTGGGCTACACTAAAGACGAAATTTACGGCTTAAGCCCTAAAAATTACATTCAGTTCATTCATCTCGAGGATCAGATGGAGTTTAAAAAGCTTATTAAGCCTGCAAATTATTTCAAGGAAAGAGAAAATGACTTATCAGTTCAACTTCGAATCAGGAAGAAGGCCGGCACTTATCTTACAACCTTAGTGAAAGGCTCTTTCGTAATAAATGAACAAGGGAAAAAAGAGCTATTCTGTGTTGTCATGGATATATCGCGTGAGCGTGCCATGATGGACGAGCTTGAATTCGACAGGGAGCGCCATAAAATTCTCTTGGAGCAATCAGATGAAATTTTATTTGAAATTAACTACAATGAACAGACAGTCAAAGTCTCTCAAAAATTTAAAGAGAAATTTGGGTGGAGTCTGCCAAGAAGGTACTGGGGTGACAGAGAACCTGATTTGCTCAATGTGTATTATGAGGACAGGGCACAATTTGCAAAAGAGCTCACCGAAATTTACGGCGGTAAGCTTGATGGTGAACTAATAACGCGCCTCTGCAAAAAAGATGGAACTCCTTGCTGGTGTAAAATTATTTACCATCTTATGAAGATTGACGATAATAATATGCGACTTATTGGGAAAATAACCGACATAGACGAGGAAATGAAAGAAAAGCAAGCGCTCTTACAGAAGGTGCAGATGGATGCTTTGACAGGTCTTTATAACAAGGATGCCTTTAGGGACATATCCACGGAATATCTTGAAAACAATAAGAGTGTTAATAATGCTGTTGTGTTTTTTGATGTTGATAATTTTAAAGATATTAACGATACGCTGGGACATCCGATGGGAGATAGAGCTCTGCGCGACGTTTCCCATAAAATGAAGCTGATTTTCTCTTCAAGAGATATATTAGGGCGTTTTGGAGGCGACGAATTCTGCGTTCTGGTCAAGAATATCAGCGAGAAGGAGCTAAGAAAAACTCTTGATAGCTTGCTTGAAGAACTTCGGTTGGAATATGGCAGTAGATTTCTTAAGGTCTCGGTATCTGTCAGTATAGGCGCGGTATGTACAGAGGAGTTTGGGAATGATTTTGAAAAGCTCCTTGAATATGCCGACAAAGCACAATATTATGCAAAGGAAATGGGCAAAAATAGCTACGCTATTTACAATAACGAGCTTCGACTAAAAGGCTATGAGGGCAGAAAACCAACCTCAGCTGATTAATAATGGGTAATATATGAAAAGGGCAGCTATAGGCTGCTCTTTTGCTGCTAAAATACGATGTCGTCGTTTCTGTGTGCTACATTGAGAAATCTCATCTGCCGAGCATTCCCGGCATAACAAGTTCGTGGTCGCGGTAGGCTGGCATATTGACATCGCCCATAAGCGATGCGGAATATACAGACCGTTTGCCAAAGCGCCGTCTAATCTCCTCAACACAGTCATAAAGCTTTTCGCTCCGTTCGGTTTTTTCAGGGTCCGCAAATAGATTTATTTGCTCTGCCTCGTTATTTCCCTGCAGGTTAATCGCCCTTACCGTAATTGCACGTACAGGCAGGCTCCAGTCGTAGTTTTCATCAAAAAGGCTGCGCGCCTTTGACGCTATATCGGTGGGATTTGAAGAGGAATAGGGAAGTTTTCCCTGATACTGTTTTGAAGCAAGGCTATTGTCCTTAACGAAAAGCTGAACGCCGCAGGCCTTAAGCTCATGTGCCCTAAGCTTGTGACCGATATCTTGAGAAAGCTCAAGCATTACCCGCCAGACATCTTCCTCGTTTTGCAAGTCGGTAGTGCAGGTTATGCCGTGACCTATGGACTTGATTGGAGAGACAAAATCCTTGCCCATTACCGGCGCTGTGTCCAGTCCGTTTGCGTAAAGCCAAAGTATGAGACCGTTTTTTCCGAAAATCTGCTGTAAAAATTCCGGTGTAAGCGCGGCCAGATCGCCGATTGTATGAACGCCGTAACGATAAAGCCTTTTCGTTGTCGCTCTGCCGACGAAAAATAGTTCTGAAGCGGGGAGCGGCCAAACCTGCGCTTTGAAACTCTCCTGAGAAATCTGAGTAATGGCGTCGGGCTTTTTCATATCTGAGCCGAGCTTTGCAAAGACCTTGTTGAAGGAAACGCCGATACTGACGGTTAGGCCGAGCTCTGATTTTATTGAGTGGCGAATACTTTCGGCAATATCCATGCCACTGCCGTACATGTTGGCGCTTCCGGTAACATCAAGAAAGCACTCGTCCATACCGTAGGGCTCGACAAAATCGGTGTATCGCTGATAGATGGAACGAGCCAGCTTGGAATATTTTATATATTGCTCAAAGTGCGGCGAAACCAAAATAAGCTCCGGACAGAGGCGCTGCGCCTCCCAGTTTACCATTCCCGTCTTGACCCCCACTTTTTTTGCAAGCTCGGATTTAGCCAGAACAATTCCGTGACGGGTCTCTGTAGAGCCGCAGACAGCCACCGCCTTGCCCTGAAGCTCGGGGTTGAGCATCATTTCAACCGAGGCATAAAAAGAATTCATATCGCTGTGAAGTATTACTCTTCTGCCCATTTTACGCTCCCTTCATGCTGCTGCTTACGTTACCAAAATTGAAGCAACTTTGCTCTTGACATATGCATATCCGGCGAATATAATATGCCTATAGTTGCTAACAGTTGCTATCTATTACAGCACAAATATAGCAAATAACCGCAATAATGTCAAGACGAAAACGCAACTAATAGCAACTAACTTTAAGGGAGGCGAGTGTGATGACGGCATTCGGAGAAAAGCTTGTAGCGCGCAGAGCTGAGCTTGGCTTAAGTCAGGCAGAGCTGAGTGCAAAAGCGGGAATCGGAAAAAGAACCATCACATCATATGAAACAGACGGAAGAATCCCACAGCCGGCGCAGCTGTATAAGCTTGCAAAGGCACTGGGAGTCACGCCGGAGTATCTAAAAAATGATGATATAACAAATCCGTTTTTCGGCATGGAAAGCATGGACTATATCGAAAGTGCAAGGCGCAAATACGGTGCGCGACAAGCCAGGGATGTGGAAGCCCTTTTGCACGATAACACAGCGCTTTTTGCCGGCGGCGATATCAGCGAGGAAGCCAAGGACGCTTTTTTTCAAGCTGTTATGAAGGCTTATATAGACTGCAAGGAATCCGCAAAAAATACTTACGGACAGAATAATAAGCAAAAGTAGTGCTTTTATCTGTCATCAGATGGAGGAGGTGACCTTTATAATGAAAAACGAATTCGTGCTTCGGGAAGTTGACCGAATTAAAACCGAATATGGCGAAACAGAGCCTGTTAAGCTTGCCGAAGCGATGAAGGTCATCGTGAGGTATGAGCCGATGGGGAATTTCGACGGCTGCTGTAAGGGCTTTTTCATCTCTCTTTACCGTCAGAAACATATCACAGTCAATTCGAATCTAGCACCGGAGCTGCAGCGTGTTATCTTGATGCACGAGCTTGCCCATTCGATTTTGCACTGCGGTAAAGGAACATCCGCTGCCTTCCACGACTTTGCGGTGTTCGATAGTGTAAGCTTCAAGGAATATGAGGCAAATGTTTTTGCGGCCGACTATCTTATGAAGGACGAGGACGTTTTGGAGCTTCTAAACGATGATATTTCGTTTTCCGGAGCGGCGGCAAGGCTTGGCGTTCCGCCGGAGATGCTCGATTTTAAGTTCAGGCTTATGAAGCGCAGGGGATATGGAATGATTGAACCTCCGCTAATGGCGAAAGGCGATTTTTTGAGGAAGGTCTAAGTATGGAAAATGTTAAGGTTTATCTTGATGTGTGCGCCTCTTTTGATGCCGAGGGAAGAATGCTGCCCAGAGAGCTTACATGGGAGGACGGAACGATTTATAAAATTGACAGGGTACTTGACATTCGGCAAGCCGCCGCTATGAAGGCCGGAGGACAGGGTGACCGTTTTACGATTTCCGTGCGCGGTCAGCACAGCTATCTCTACTTTGAGCGCTGTGCCAATATCGCTGGGAACAACATCGGACGTTGGTTTGTCGAAAGAAAAACTCCCGCAGCTAACTAATAATTCAAAAGACCGATAGCACGGCTTTTGGCATAGATTTTAATAAAATAAGCAACAGGTTGACTTGCATTTGCAAATCGACCTGTTGCTTTTGTGTTTATATACTGCGCAGGTAAATCACAATTTTCTCGCAAGCTCAATCGCCTGGGAAATTGCGTCCGAAACCTTGCCTATCTGTAAGGAGTCGCCGATGTTATAAATATCGGGAAAGTCCGCTTTTAAGGTCTCGAAGAGCTTGTTGTTGGGGCTTGACCCGGCCGCTATAACAATTGTGTCGCAGGGAATACTAATTTTAAGCACCTTCTCGGGCTCAACGATGCCCGTTTCGCGTTCCTTCGCCTTCTGCTCACGCGACTTTGTTTCCTTAGCCTCAATTTCAACGGTGCTGTCTGTAATATCAAGAATTTTTGCAAAGGAATACTGTTTGACTCCGAATCGGTTTAGCTCCTTCATGAGCGGCCACGCCGTACCTTGCTCGAAGCCCGTGCCGATTTTGGCTATGTCGACGATAGTAATGTTTCGTCGGGTTTGGTCAATCATTGAAAGAACCTTAGCGGTGTCCTCAGAGTGCTGTGAAAGCATGAAATAAATTTCATCCGGAGAGGCGGCCGCCTCATACGCAAGATAATCCGCACACTCACAGCCAACCGCGGCACCGCCGACGACAACGACGTTTTTACCGGCGATTACTTTTCCGCTTAGTATATCGGAGGAGGACAATACAGGGATATTGCTCTTACCGGGAAGAGCAATGCTTTTTTGGGTGTTTCCGGTTGCCGCCACAATTACGTCGAAGCCGGAAGACTTAATTTCGTCGGCGGAGGCGTGCTTGTTAAGCACAAGATTTACGTTTAGCTTCTTTAGCGCGGCATTGTAATAGGAAACAATGTTCAAAAATTCGTGTTTTGAGTGAGGTGCCGCCGCCATAAGCACCTGACCACCGATTTGGCCGGACTGCTCCCAGACAGTGAGGTCATGGCCAGAATTCGCCGCTTGTACCGCAAACTCGCAGCCAGCAACACCGGCACCCAAAACTAAAATTGCTTTTGGCTCCTTTGCTCGATGCTTTATAATCTCAAATTCATGGCCCGCAAAGCCGTTTACAAGGCACTCAACAGGCTCTGCGAAAAAGGTTTTTGCAAGACAGCCTTGATTACAGGCAACACAGCGGCGAATGAGCTCGCTTTCGCCCTTTTGGGTTTTTATAGGCCAATCGGGGTCTGCGATAAGAGGACGACCGAGGCTTACAAGGTCAGCCTCACCAAGGGCTAAAATCTTTTCGGCAGTGGAAGGGTCGTTAATTCGATTGCTTGCTGCAACGGGGATATTGACCGAATCATTAACAGCAGCGGCCAGATATGTAAAGCCACCGCGCGGAAGATCGCCGGTCAGCTGCGGAATAATGGCTTCATGCCAGCCGCCGGTTACATTGATAAGATCAACCCCGGCTTTTTCTAATAGCTCAGCAAACATGACTGTTTCATTGTTTGTATTTGAGCCGGGAACAAAGTCATTTCCGGCAATACGGACACAAATGGGATAGTCATCACCGACGGCGGCACGAATTGCCGCCACGACCTCAAGAGGGAAGCGCGTTCTGTTTTCCCATGAGCCGCCGTATTCATCGGTACGCAGATTGGTTTTGGGCGAAAGAAACTGGCTGATGAGATATCCAGCCGAAGCGGAAATTTCGACTATATCAAAGCCGGCGGCTTTAGCTCTAACTGCGGCGGCCGCCCATTTCGAGATGATTTCGCGCAACTCGGGAACAGTCATCTCTTTGGGCATTTCCTTTGTAAACTTGCTCAAAACAGCGGATGGAGCCAGAGCTTCACGCCCCTCATTCGCTATTGAATGAGCGTAAGCTCCTGCATGGTAGAGCTGGACGCCGACCTTTGCCCCGCGCTTGTGCATCCCATCGGTAAACTCTCGATATCCGAAAATGAAATCGTCGGTTTGAAGGCTCATCATTCCAGGTGAACCGCCGAACTCGTCAAAGCGGCAGCCACCTACAAAAATTAGTCCCGTGCCCCCCTCCGCACGCCTGTAGTAGAACTCGTTGAAGCGTGCGTTTGCATATCCGTCCATGTTGTACATCAGATGAATGGCAGGCATTATGATTCGATTCTTAAGCTCAATACCGCGTATGTTGATTGGACTAAACAGTCTTCCGTATTGCATTATTCCTCCTAAAAGCCAAATCAGCGCAAATAAATTTGCGCTGATAATGTGTTATTTATTTGTTCCAGTCACGGATTTTGGCTGCAAGCCAGTCGGTCCATTCCTTGATGCCTTCACCGGTCAAGGCCGAAATCTCAAAGATTGCGATGTCGGGGTTAAGCTTTCTGACGCGCTCACGGACAGCATCGGAATTGAAGTTGAAATAGGGCTTAACGTCGATTTTGTTTATGAGCAGAGCAGAAACCTGCGAGAACATGAGGGGGTACTTCAGGGGCTTATCATCGCCTTCGGGAACGCTCAAAAGCATTACGCTGAAGGAAGCGCCTGTATCAAACTCTGCGGGGCAAACGAGGTTGCCGACGTTTTCAAGAACAACAAAATCAAGGTCAGCTGTGCCGAACTCGTCAATGCCGCTCTCTGTCATTCCTGCGTCGAGGTGGCACATTCCGCCAGTGTGAAGCTGGATAGCCTTTGTGCCTGTTGCGGCGATTGTCTCAGCGTCGACAGCAGAGTCAATGTCAGCTTCCATAACGCCAATTTTAAACTCATCCTTGAGCATTTCGATAGTACGCAGAAGTGTGGTCGTTTTGCCCGAGCCGGGGGAGGACATGAGATTCATAAGGCAAGTCTTTTCGCTTTTAAGACGGCCTCTGAGCTTTTCGGCCTCAAGGTCGTTATTTTCATAAACGCTCTTTTTAATTTCAAATACTCTTACTTTGTCCATGGTAAATTTCCTTTCTTGAGTTGGGTTGTATTGATAGTATGATGAAGCATGGCGGAAAATCAGTTCATGCCAAACTCCTGCATTCTCCTGTAAAAGGTGCTGCGGGAAAGACCAAGATATTCCGCCGCTTTTGTCCGGTTGTTGCGGTACTTTCTAAGAGCCAGCTCAAATTTCTCCTTTTCATCCAAACCATAAATGTCAAAGGGAACTGTAGCGGCTGGTTTTTCCTCCGGCAAAGTTTCCAGAAAATAATCGCCCAAATAATTGTGAATTTCCTTTTCGGTAATAAGGGTTTCCTCATGAGTGCTTATAATGCCTTCCAAAAGGTTTTGAAGCTCTCGAAGATTGCCCGGCCACGAATATTTTCCCAAAAACTCCAACGCATTTTTCGACAGTCGAATATCCGGTTTGTCCATTCTCGCACATAGCTTCTTTAAGAAATATTCAGCAAAAAGATATACGTCAGCGCCTCTGTTTTTAAGAGGTGGTATATTGATTCGAATAATACTCAAACGATAGAACAAATCTTCACGGAACAATTTTTGTTCAATAAGTTCTTTGAGATTTTTGTTGGAAGCAGCAATGATGCGGACATCTACCTCAATAAGGTCATTTCCGCCAACCTTACGGAAGGTTTTTTCCTCAAGCACGCGTAGGAGGACAGATTGCACTTCCATCGGCATGTCTCCGATTTCGTCCAAAAACAGAGTGCCATGGTTAGCAAGCTCGAATTTCCCTATAGAGCCCTCTCTTTTAGCTCCGGTGAAAGCACCGCTTTCGTAGCCGAAAAGCTCACTTGCGATAAGCTCTTTTGAAAACGCGGCGCAGTTAATTGCAACAAAGGGCTTATGACTACGCTTACTGCTGTTGTGAATGGCCTGTGCGAAAACGTCTTTACCGACACCGCTTTCGCCTTGGATAAGAATGTTGCTATCGCTCAAAGCGGCAATTTGGCTGCGCTTGACGGTTTCGAGCATAAGCTCATTTTCGCCGATTATGTCGTTAAAGGTATAACGGGCGTTATTGTCGGTAAATTTAGAAGTCATTTTGTTTGCTCTGCCATTAGAGCTGAAGGATATTGTGATGCCGTCGGGATGGAATTTGTTGCGTTTGTATGTGGCAGTGGACATATTAACATAAACTCTGCCGCTAGTAACAGAAAGCGGCATAACCTTGTCACTGACAAGCTTTTTCGCATTAAGTATATTCCAAAATTCACGGTTTTCAGGAGGCGGCAAAATGATTTCTTCAAGGGTTAGGTGATAGGTGTCCGGCTTCTTAATTCCAAGAATTTTAAAAACCTGATCATTGATGATAACGACTTCGTTACGACCTTTGTTCTGTCGTAAAAAAATAGAGCCTGACTCCTCGTCACTGCTGGTAAACATATCGATGCACTGAAAAAAGAAGATATCAAGCTCGATAGTTCTGGCAACAGATATCGCGACAGAGAGTATGTTCTCATCTCTTTTTTCCTGAGGTACAGCGAGAACGATGCTTCCAAACATCTCGTTTTCAACAAGGTTGATTGGGGCAAAATAAAAGGCGCCATCGATCAAAAAGCGCGAATAATTGTATGAACCGGGGAGGCTTACCGGACGTTTGCTTTGTATACCAAGAGAAAACGGGTTAGTTCCAATGCTTTCTTCAGTCCATTTTGTTCCGTTTTTGATTCCGCAATTACTTAGCCAATCGTTTTCGCTCATGTTTCCGTAAATTCGCAACAGTACGCCGTCTTTGCTGAAGAGAAGAATGCGCAAATCATCTTCGGAGGTGTTCGCGATTATATGGTTAATAACCCAGTCGGAGCACATCATAAAACGCTTGTAAGTCTTTTTTGTCCTTTCAAACTCGGTCTGCGTAAGTTCTTTTGGCGAAGCTCTGTCATAATCGATATTATGACTTATACTGCGTTTCCACGCATCCTGAACTGCTCCATTTAAATAATCAGTGTCGTTTCCGCCATTATGCAGAGCGACCCAATGCTCAATATTTTGATGTTTCTGCATTAAAAAATATTCCTTTCGAGGCGAAAATGGTACAACATACAATATAGATATTTAATAAACAGCATATTTACAACAAATTGTATAATTGTGACACAAGCAAAACAAAATATGCTTCTATATTGTGCCAAAATATTGTATCACACATTTGTAATTGTATCAAGCAAATAATTGAAAATTAATATTTAGTGAAACATTCAACTTGACGTAAGTAGCAGCTTGTTATATTTTATAGATAGCCTTATTAATAGGCAAATTATTCAATTTGGGAGAGGCTAATGAAAATTGTGGTTTTAGAAGGTCACGCTGTTAATCCGGGCGATCTTTCGTGGGACGGATTATCTCAGTTCGGCGATCTTACGATTTATGAAAATACTCCGATAGAGCTTATTTCAGAGAGAATAAGCGATGCCGATATCGTATTGGTTAACAAAATCGAGTTTTCCGCTGCTATAATGGATGGCGGCAAAAACCTGAAATATATCGGTGAGCTCGCAACCGGATATAACAACATTGATATCAAAGCGGCTAAAGAGCGCGGCATTACCGTATGCAATATTCCGGCTTACAGCTCGCCCTCTGTCGCGCAGCACACGTTTGCATTGCTTTTGGAGCTTTGTATGCATACAGGGCTTCACAGTAACGGTGTAATGGCAGGCAAATGGAATGAATGTCTCGATTTCTGCTATTGGGAAACGCCGCTTATTGAGCTTTCGGGGAAAACTATGGGTATAATAGGTTTTGGGCAAATCGGCAAGGCTGTTGCGAAGATTGCGGTTAGCTTCGGAATGAAGGTGATAGCCTGCGCAGCACATCCCAGAGCCGAATCAGGAGTTGACGGAGTCAGTATGGTGACAATGGAGGAGCTAATAAACTCTTCAGATGTTATCAGCCTTCATTGCCCGCTTACGCTGGAGAACAAGGGCTTTATATGCACGGAAACAATTTCAAAAATGCGTGATGGTGTAATTGTAATAAACACAGCTCGTGGCCTTTTAGTTAACGAGCAGGATGTAACCGTTGCGCTAAATAGCGGAAAAATGAGAGGTTTTGCCTCCGATGTACTGGCAAAAGAGCCGCCGGTTAACGGCAGTCCGCTTTTCGGAGCGCCAAACTGTATTATTACTCCGCATATAGCCTGGGCACCGATTGAAAGCCGCAAGAGACTAATGAACACAGCGATCGATAATGTTCGCGCTTTTTTGTGCGGAGAACCACAGAATAAAGTAAATAACTAAACGGAGGAAACTATATGCCACTATCTAAAGCGCGGATTGCAGAACTCAATGAGCTTTGCAGAACATTCCGCATTGACGTGCTCAAAGCAATTCACGGCATTCAGTCCGGACATCCCGGCGGCAGTCTGTCGGTCTGCGAAATTCTCACACTGCTTTATCAGGAGCGCATGAATATCGACGCATCAAACCCCGATGACCCCGACCGTGATAGGCTGGTGCTTTGCAAGGGACACGCCGCGCCGATGCTTTATCGCAATCTTATCAAAAAGGGATTTTTGCCGGCAGACAGCATGTCTACGCTGCGCCGAATTGACAGCAAGCTCCAGGGGCATCCCTCCAATCATACCCCGGGCGTTGAAATGCCGTCCGGCCCGCTCGGAATAGGGCTTTCATCTGCACAGGGGATGGCAATCGGGCTAAAGCTAAACGGAAGTCCTGCAAAAGTTTATGCCGTGCTGGGTGATGGTGAGCTAAACGAGGGAACTGTTTGGGAAGCCGCTATGTCTGCACCGAAGTTTAAGCTGAATAATCTAACAGCGATTGTCGATTATAACAGAGTACAGCTAGACGGAACAACCGATGAAATTATGCCAATCCGCGACATTTCGGCGAAGTGGCACAGCTTTGGCTGGAACGTAATTGAATGCAACGGCCACGATATCAGAGAGCTTAACGCTGCGTTTGACGCAAGCGCAAAGATGAATGACGGCCCTTCTGTTATCATTGCAAGCACAATTAAGGGCAAGGGCGTATCCTTTATGGAGGGCAAGGCTGCTTGGCACGGGAAGCCCCTTTCCGATGACGACCTTGCAAAGGCAATAGTTGAACTCGGAGGTGAAAACTAATGGCAAAAGCAATTAGAGAGGTATACGGATCAGTTCTTGCAGAACTGGGTCAGTCTAACCCTGATATCGTCGTTTTGGACGCTGACCTTTCCGGCTCAACAAAAAGCGGAGTATTTGGAAAAGCACATCCCGACCGCTTCTTTAACATGGGTATCGCAGAGGCTAACATGGTTGCAACCGCTGCCGGATTATCTACCACAGGAAAAATTCCGTTTGTCAACACATTTACAGTGTTTTTAACGACACTGGGGCTCATTTCAATCCGGGCGCAGGTCTGCTATGGCAACCTAAACGTAAAGCTTGGCGGTGCTTATTGCGGCATGTCAGACGCCTTCGACGGAAGCACGCACCACGCAACGGAGGACATCGCGGTTATGCGCAGCCTTCCCAATATGACCGTTATCGTACCCTCCGATGAAAGAAGCACGCGCTGGGCAACTGAATTTTCCGTGGAGCATAAGGGACCTGTTTATCTTCGTCTATCACGTGATGTGTATCCGGACCTATATACAGAGGACACTAAGTTCGAGTGCGGAAAGGGTTCTATAGTCCGCGAGGGAAAAGATGTAACAGTAATTGCCTGTGGATTGCTTGTCCATAAGGCGATGGAAGCTGCTGAAATCCTGTCTAAGAAGGGCATTTCCGTCCGCGTTGTAGATATGTACAGCATAAAGCCGATTGATAAAGAGCTGATTTTGAAATGCGCAAAGGAAACGGGCGCAATTGTGACCGCAGAGGAGCACAATATCTACGGAGGACTAGGTGGCGCGGTTTCCGAAGTCCTAGCTTGGGGCGGAGCTGGCGTTCCGACAGAATTTGTGGGTATTCAAGACACCTTCACAGAGAGCGGACCATATGAGCAGCTGCTTGCAAAATACGGCGTTGACGCAAGCGGTGTAATCGCAGGAATTGAAAAAGTTTTGGCAAGAAAAAAGTAGAAAACACTAATGCAGGCGGTATTTATCGATAAAATGCCGCCTGTTTCTTTCAAAATTGAGCATTTTACAAAAGTTATAAAATGCAAATATTTTGTCTTGACACAACGAAACTTGTTTAGTATAATAGCACTTGCCTGTTCGAAAGAAATGCAAAATGGCGGCGTAGCTCAGCTGGCTAGAGCACTCGGTTCATACCCGGGGTGTCACCGGTTCAAATCCAGTCGCCGCTACCAAAAATGGGAGTGCAAATGTGCTCCCACTTATATGGCCCGTTGGTCAAGCGGTTAAGACACCGCCCTTTCACGGCGGTAACATGGGTTCGAATCCCGTACGGGTCACCACAGTTTTTAGGGAGCAGCAGCTCCCTATTTCTGCATATGGAGGCTTAGCTCAGCTGGTTAGAGCGCATGCTTCACACGCATGAGGTCGACGGTTCGAACCCGCCAGTCTCCACCAACAAGAATACCCCGCAAGTGTTGTGTTATCAAAGCTTGCGGGGGTTTTGTTATTATCTGCTGATACGAGCTAAACAAGGGACAACTAGTTAAAAACACGGGCTAATTTTGCTCGTTGAGAGTCACTTGGACGGACATGAGTGGGCCACTATCACGGCGTAGACACTTTTAATTCGTCAAAACGGGAATATTTGTTCCGTCCAACTAACATATTTTTTCTTCAGCAATTCATTATGGAAACGAAAATCCCCTCTGCTAATATTGCAGAGGGGATTTGTTTTTGGAATTTGTTTGATACTGAGTTGTTCAATTAACAAAGAATGTGGAATTTGAATATAATGTAAGGGACTCTATCGAAAGGTGGGTTTACTTTTGTCAAATCCTGTTAATAGCACAACTCCAGTATCAGCTATAAGCAAAGATTAAATTTTGGCTCAGTTGACAGAATGCATGGCAAATGTCCATGAAACGGTATGCATCCAGGCGGATGTAAAGATTAATCATGTTGTAACAGTCGGCGAAATTGAGAATTTTTGTGTTGGAGGTCCAAATGTTGCAGCATGTTCAGGTCTGATATCCCCAACAAACAGTTGTACTTTCGTCGTCAGCCAGAACGTATGTATTGCAATTCCTCTAACATTTTCCGCGCTCGCGGTAGCTGAGCCGGCAGGTATAGTCTGTGGTACGCCGCTCATCGGACCATGTCCTATAGTAAGTGGCTGTACTCATTCAATTGGTTATTATAAAACTAATCCTAATGTGACAAATGCTTTGATTACTAAAGCAGGGGGCTCAATTATTCTTGGAGTAGACAATACGGGCGCAAGTTATACTGTCACAATAGCTAATGCAGATAATGTTTTATCCTTTATGACGCCTTCGCCCCCTGCGCCTTCCTCTGGCGCATTTGCACCACAATATCAAAATCTATATGCTCAGGTGCTCGCAGCAAACTTAAACGTTATTAACGGAGCAACCTGCGATAATGCCATAATAGCAATCTCTAATGCCAATTCGTTTCTAGAAACTTCTCCTTCTGGTGTTGGAAAAGCGGGAGCGCCGCTTGTACAGGCACCGTTAGAGAATTTTAACGTGGGGACGGCGTTTGGTTGTCCTGGACGCTGCCCTTGAAATCAAATATTATTAATTAGAAAGGTGGCTTCTTTTGGTCAAATCCTTGCGGTTGTGTAGACACAAGCCCAAATTTAACGTCAGATTTAGTCGCTGCGCAAGCACCGCTAGTTGAATGTTCTGACACAGTTCATGAAACAGTGTGCATTCTGGCCGAAGTTACAATTACTCCCCTTGTTACGGTGGGGGATATTTCATCTACTTGTGTTGGCAGCCCTATAATAGGCGCATGCTCAGGTACTATATCACCAACAAATTCCTGCACCTTCTCAGTAAGCCAGAGCATCTGCGTTGCAGTTCCGCTTACGTTTTCCGCAGAAGCTACAGCAATACCCAACGGAATTGTTTGTGGCACTCCCGGTATTGGCAACTGTCCGTAAATGATACTACTAAGAAATGGTTTAGATTGTTGCCATAAAAGGCGTTTACAAACCCCTCTGCCTTGCGGTTGAGGGGTTTGTTATTTGGTTAACATGTTCCCCCATTAGTAGGGAAAGCAAGATAGTCTGACGCTATTTTGTGGAGCGTAAAATACATTCCTACTGAAAATAGAGGCTAAATTACGGGCTAAATACTTATTGTAAGATATATGAATACCACAAGAAAAGAGTGATACCAAGCGTGAGCGACGATACAATACTAAGGGGGCGTAATGCTTTACACGCATGAGGTCGACGGTTCGATCCCGCCAGTATCCACCAATTGAAAGGCCTAAATCGTAAACTGAAACAATGTTGCTGCCATCAGCCGGTTCCCGAGCAGGAGTCTTAGTAGAATCTGTGAAAGTGTAATTTGCATTCAATAGAATAGTGGTTGCTAAATTAGAGAACTCCTTGAGACTGACGCTGCCCTTACCGTCTGCAGCAAAGGAATAACTAATTTCTGTGCTGTCAGTATCGATATAGGCATCAAACGCATCATAGCCTTCTCCGTAGCTATAGCATGACGAGTTTGATACGACATATGATATTCCTGCTAAAAACGCTGCCATTGAAATCGAAAATTATCTTTGTGCTTAGATGAACGCGAAAATCACTATTAAGGTAACTGCTGATTTAATTGTTCTTTTCATCGTGAAGTAACCCCATATAATTTGTTTGTTAATAGCATGAGTTGTGATGATTAATAATTTACAAGCTAGGCTGATCTATTAGTATAATCTGTTATAACAGAATTGCATGAATAGACAAGGTATATTGCATTTATACCAATAATATAGGGTGTACACGTGAAGTAATGAAAATTATACTACTATTATGCTGGATAAAAGACAAAAACAACAGAAAACAACAATAATATACAAAGCGTCGCTGTGTGGCAAAATGCAATCTCATTCGCAAAAGTCACTCATGAATACCAACGACCTTGTCTTAGGAGCCAACATATAAAAATTGTTAAGACGATTTTAACAGCGATTTATAATATAAAATGTAAGCAATCATCTCTGACTGTATTACTGTATGTAATGAGGCTTCTAGGTGACTTCTTTTTAATAAGAAAAACCAATAGATACTTTTCGATACTATTGTAATAAAAACAGCGGTCATTATATTTTGATGTTTTTTACTATTTTTTGGGAACAAACGGTATTAAGCTCCGTCTAAGGTGATTATTTCACGGTTTCAGTACCGGGTATACACGTGAATGATACCGTCGATACACGCTGAAGATACCGCCAGTATTCGATTGGATACCGCCCTGATGGGCGGCATCCGTCATCGTCAAATTTTCTT
>JAGPMA010000035.1 GCA_018053145.1 Oscillospiraceae bacterium
GCATATGGAGGTCGGTGCTGTAATCGGAGCCGCACCAGAGGAAAATGTCCGCCGTGAAAGACCGAATCCCGGAGATATTGTCATTCTGCTAGGAGGCAGAACAGGGCGTGACGGCTGCGGCGGTGCAACCGGATCGTCAAAAGCGCATGACCTTAGCTCTCTGCAAAACTGCGGTGCGGAGGTTCAAAAGGGCAACGCTCCCGAGGAACGCAAGCTCCAACGTCTTTTTCGCAATCCAGAAGCTTCCCTTTTAATTAAACGCTGCAATGATTTCGGCGCGGGCGGTGTTTCTGTTGCCATCGGTGAGCTTGCCGACGGACTAATAATCGACCTCAACGCCGTACCGAAAAAATACGAGGGTTTGGACGGCACCGAGCTTGCCATAAGTGAATCGCAGGAGCGAATGGCCGTGGTCGTTGAAAGTAATTATGTAAACCGATTCATGGAGCTTGCTGCCTCCGAAAACCTCGAGGCGACAGTCGTTGCCAAGGTTACAGAAGTGCCGAGGCTTGTCATGAATTGGAACGGAATACCGATAGTCGACATCTCTCGCGAATTCCTTAACACCAACGGTGCGGAAAAGCACATTGACATTACTCCGGCTGCACCTCAAAGCTTCAAGAAACTGATTCCTTCGGATTTTGAGAGCGGTATGCTTGCATTAGTATCTGACCTCAATGTCTGCTCAAAGTGCGGACTTTCCGAGCGCTTTGATTCAACCATTGGCGCGGGAACTGTGCTCATGCCCTTCGGCGGAAAATATCAGCAGACGCCGATTCAAGCAATGGTTCACAAAATTCCGCGCGAACACGGAGATACTACAACCTGCTCGTTCATGGCCTATGGCTATAATCCATACATCAGCGAAAAAAGCCCCTATCACGGGGCATATCTTGCAGTTATTGAGTCGGTTTCAAAGCTGCTTGCCACGGGCGCTTCCTTTGAAAATGTTTATCTCAGCTTTCAGGAATACTTCGAAAAACCTCTCCGCGACGGTAAGCGTTGGGGCAAGCCTTTTTCCGCAGTTCTGGGCGCATTTGTCGCTCAGCTTGATTTGGGCGTTGCAGCTATCGGCGGTAAGGACTCCATGAGCGGCAGCTTCGAAAATTTAGACGTTCCGCCGACGCTCGTTTCCTTTGCGGTCACGACTGACAGCATTAACAATGTTGTTTCCCCCGAATTCAAGACCTCCGGTCACAAGGTTTGTCTGCTGCACCCGACCTATGGTGTAGACGGACTTCCGAACGCTGCTTCTCTAAAAGAGGTTTTCAATACAGTCACCGATCTTATCCGTAAGGACAAAGTATGCGCGGTTTATTCCCCGACTTTTGGTGGCATCGCAGAGGGTATTTTTAAAATGTGCATCGGAAACGGACTTGGCTTTGAGTTCGATGATGGTGCTTCGCTGGACGGCATTTTCGGCTACAGCTACGGCAGCTTTATCCTTGAGATGACAGGCGATGAACAGGTCGGAATTGTACTTGGACATACAACTGAACAAGCAATAATCGCGTTTAAAAGTGCGATTTTGTCACTAAAATCGTTAATAACGGCCTATAATGACAAGCTGGAGCCCGTATATCCCTGCAATATAAGCACAGAAAACACGCAAATTGTCCAACATTCCTTTAATCGCACCGCAAATTTTGCAAAGCCGAGGCTGTCTTTTGCACATCCGAAAGCCATTATCCCTGTTTTTCCCGGAACAAATTGCGAATATGACACTGCAAAGGCCCTTGAAAAAGCAGGTGCCGAAGCGGAAATTATCGTTATCAAAAACTTGACGCAGTCAGACATTGCGCAGTCAGTCGAACACTTTGCCAAAAAGCTGAAAACCGCACAGATGGTGGTAATTCCGGGTGGTTTTTCCGGTGGCGACGAGCCTGACGGCAGTGCGAAATTCATCACCTCGTTTTTCCGCAACGCCGCCATACGTGACGAGGTTGAGGAGCTTCTCGGCCACCGCGATGGTTTGATGCTTGGGATATGTAATGGTTTTCAGGCACTTATTAAGCTCGGGCTCGTCCCCTTTGGGCACATCACGGACACTGACGAGAACTGCCCAACTTTGAGCTTCAACACCATCGGACGCCATCAGTCAAAGCTTGTACGAACCGTGGTTGCTTCAAATCTTTCCCCCTGGTTAATGAACACAAAGGTCGGAGAGATTTACACTGTCCCTGTTTCGCACGGAGAGGGTCGTTTCCTTGCTGACTCTGAGCTTATCCAAAAGCTGGGGGCAAGTGGGCAAATTGCAACTCAGTATGCAGATTTAAGCGGTAATGTCACGCAGGATATCCGGTTCAACCCCAACGGAAGTGTCTGTGCGATTGAGGGCATAACCTCGCCTGACGGGCGTATTCTCGGTAAAATGGGTCACTCTGAACGTATCGGTGAAGGGCTTTATAAAAATGTTGATGGTCTGTTCGACATTCATCTGTTTAACTCAGCGATTGAGTATTACAAATAGTATTTATACAAACCGCCTGTCCAAAGCAACGCTGATAAGCGGTTTTTTCTACACTTTTTTGTTGAGTGTTTTTGCTCTCGCGCGTTGACAATAAGGATACAATGTGTTACAATTTGGTTACGTTATTAAAATATGGTCTTTTCCTATGCAAAAGAAAGGAATGAAAATACATGACAGAAGAAAAAGCAGCGGTACTCGAATATAAAGGGCACCCTCTCCGTCGCAAGGATAATATGATTTATTTTGGCAGTATGTCCGATAAGTACATTATTCTGCTGCAGATAATGGACTCAAAAAAAGTTAAGGATATGGATGTTGCGACGAAGGTATCCGTTCAGCTCCAGCTGACAGACCCCGAGCTAAAGTCTCGTGATCGTGTTGTAAAGAAGAGTGAGAAAGAAAGCCTATATTCCGCAATGGATGTTGCTTCCGTCTGGCTCGACAGGGCTCTAGCACAATAAGCAATCAATTCTCATGCAAAAAAGCCTTTCGGGAGTTTCCATCCCCGACTAGATTCGCGAAAGGAAACCTATGATTTTTAAGCATTTTAAAGCAATTGCAATTTCCGCAGTTCTCGTTTCCGCACTTTCAGTTTCGGCCTCGGCTACAAGCATTGGAGGTGCAGCCGTTAACGCAAGTGATCAAACTCTTTGCGTCGAACCAAACACAAACTCCTCTATTCTTGGTGTTTTACCTCAAGACTCTTTCGTAGTTGTTGAAGAGATGGTCAATGATGCATGGTATAAAATTGTTTACAGCGGCGCAACAGGCTATGTATCCTCCGAATTTCTTTTGTTCAGCGATAAACTCGAAGGCGATTTTGGCAGCGGCAACATAATTGGCACAGATGTTTACTTACGCGACGGAGCATCACAAAGCTCAAATGTAATCGGAGTATTCGCTGACGGAACGCGAATGCAGGTACTGGGCGTATATGGCAGCTGGTACAAGGTCAAATGCGAAAACCAAACGGGTTTTATCTTTAGCGACGAGTTTTCACTTAACGGCGGCATATCCGACCTAAATGTCGCTGAAGACAACGGTCAAATAATCGTTGACACAGCAATGAAGTATTTGGGTGTGCGCTATCTCTGGGCTGGTTCTTCCCCAAAAGGTTTCGATTGTTCCGGCTTTGTAAACTACGTTTATAAAGAATGTGGCTACAGCATCAATCGCACCGCGGCCTTGATTTATCAAAACGGTACATATGTCGACAAAGCTGACCTTCAGGTCGGCGATGCTGTTTGTTTCTCTTCCTCCTCCAACTCCATAGGTCATGTTGGGATTTACATTGGAGACGGACAGTTTATTCACGCAAGCTCGGGAAGCGGCTGTGTTATTATCAGCGACCTTTCAGAGAACTATTATTTAAACCGTTACGTGGGTGCACGTCATATCGTATAATTTTAGCCCTGCCGCAAAAAAGTTTGCAGCAGGGCTTGATTTGTTCACAATATTAGTGCAAAATATGAAGGATGGCTGTTTGGCATATTCTTTGTATTATTTACTGCAAGGAGGAACATATGAAATTTAACAATACTAACAAAACTTGCTTCACTTTGGCAGTTACAAAGAAGAGAAGCCGAAACCGTTTTCTTCAGTTTATTAATATTTCTATTTTATAATCCAAAATCATTTATTTGATTTTGTGATTTTTTTTACGCTATTATAGGCTTCAACGCTGATTTTTCGTATTTCTGCACAAACAATTATTCAATAGAATGCAAAATATTATATTATAATTATGCAACTATTACTTGATATTATATGAATATGCGTGTATAATATTCACATATACTGCATATTTATTCGGTGGTGATGATTTTGACAAAGGTATTTATAGTTGGTTCCGAGGGTACGACAGGTCTGCGGCTTCATTCCCGCATGAAAGAGCGACGCGACGTAAAGCTTCTGGAAATCGACTCAGAGCTTCGAAAAAACCAAGCGGAGATTAAACGGCTGATTGAAATGTCAGATTTCGTTTTTCTTTGCCTGCCCGACGATGCAGCACGCGAAACCCTTGAGCTTGCAAACGGAACTAACGCCCGAATAATTGATACTTCTACCGCACACCGTACATCAAGCGGCTGGGCATACGGTTTTCCCGAGCTTTCCGAAAAGCACAGAACGGATATTCAATCCGCTAAATATGTTGCTTCCCCCGGCTGTCATGCCAGCGGCTTTATTTCACTAATCTATCCTCTGATTTCCGTGGGAATACTATCCACCGACTGTCCCCTCTCCTGCGTTTCACACACGGGATATAGCGGTGGTGGGAAAAAGATGATTTTCGAATATGAGAATTCAGAAAAAACACGTGAGCTCAATAGCCCAAAGATTTACGCAATGGGTCAAACTCATAAGCACCTGCCAGAAATAGTTAAGCAGTGCGGCTTGAGTCAGGCACCTATTTTCATGCCGGTAGTTGATGATTTTTATGCCGGAATGCTTGTTACCGTACCGCTCCATCCGGCTAACCTGAACGGCAAGCACTCGCTCTCCGAGCTTCGTGAAATATACAAAGCGCACTACAACGGCAGCAAGCTCGTTAAAGTCATGGACGATGCGCCCTCCGCCCTCTTTGCAAACACTTTGGCCGGGCGCGATGATATGGAGATTTTTGTTTCCGGCAGCGAGGAATGCATTTTGCTCTCTTCACGTTTTGATAATCTCGGCAAGGGCGCGTCGGGCGCGGCAATACAGTGCTTCAACCTAATGTGCGGTGCACCCGAAGAATCCTGTCTGGTTTTGGGCTAGTTAAAAGCACATTTAAATAATTTGTACGGAGGTTTACATAATATGGTTTTCATTAATGGCGGCGTATGTGCTCCGAAGGGCTTTGTTGCCTCGGGCATAGCTTGTGGAATCAGAAAAGCTGAAAAAAAAGATCTCGCGCTGATTGTTAGCCAGGAAATGGCAGCAACAGCCGGAGTTTACACAAAAAATCTTGTTAAGGGCGCACCGCTAATCGTTACTCAAAAACATCTTGCTAACGGTTATGCAAAAGCGATAATCGCAAACAGTGGCAACGCTAACACCTGCAATGATAACGGCATTGAAATTGCAGAGGGAATGTGCGAACTCGTGGAAAAATTCACTGGGATTTCCTCGTCTGATGTTGTTGTTGCTTCAACAGGCGTTATCGGGCAAAAGCTCAGCCTTGACCCGATAAGCAAAGGTATGTCCGCACTTCTTTTGGGGCTTGGGAATAACTCCAATGATGCGGCAACCGCGATTATGACCACCGACACGGTTAAAAAAGAAGTCGCGCTTGAGTTTAGCCTTGGTGGCAAGCTTGTTAAGATGGGTGCTATCGCCAAGGGCAGCGGAATGATACATCCTGACATGGCAACAATGCTCGTTTTTGTCACAACAGATGCAGCAATCACGCCGGAAATGCTTCAAAAGGCGCTCAATTACTGCATTCTTGACACGTTTAATATGATAAGCGTCGACCGTGACACCTCGACTAACGACACGATGATAGTCATGGCAAACGGCATGGCCGAAAATGAAATGATACGCTCCGAGGGTGAGACTTTTGAAGCTTTTAAGGCGGCTTTGTTTGAACTGAGTCTAAAGCTAAGCCGGGAAATCGCGAAGGACGGCGAGGGCGCAACAAAACTTCTTGAGTGCCGTGTTACCGGAGCAAAAAGCACCGATGCCGCTCGGCTCATTGCCAAATCTGTCATCTGCTCTCCCCTCTTTAAGTGTGCTATGTTCGGTGCTGACGCTAACTGGGGCAGAGTGCTCTGCGCAATCGGCTATGCCGGTGCGCAGGTCGATGTGACCAAGGTTGCGGTCAGCTTTAAGTCCGACGCAGGAGAAATCATCGTTTGCGAAAATGGTGGCGGCATTGATTTTTCCGAAGAACTAGCCAAGCAGGTGCTCTCTTGCGGGGAAATTATAATCAATATTTCACTCGGCGATGGTGAGGCTTCCGCGACTGCCTTCGGCTGCGATTTGACTTATGATTACGTCAAGATAAACGGCGACTACCGTAGTTGACATAATATTATTTTGGAGGTGTCTTCATGGACGAAAAATTGACGAACGCACAACGGGCAAAGGTGCTGATTGAGGCACTTCCCTATATTCAGCGCTATAATAGTAAAATCGTCGTTGTAAAATACGGCGGCAGCGCAATGCTCAACGAGGACTTAAAACGTGCCGTTATGGGTGACATCGTTCTCCTTTCGCTAATCGGCATTAAGGTCGTTCTGGTTCATGGCGGCGGTCCCGAAATTAGCGACACTCTAAAGCAGCTGGGTAAGGAAACGGAGTTTATCGACGGTCTTCGCGTTACGGACAAGGACACGGCAGAGGTCGTACAAATGGTGCTTGCCGGTAAAATTTCGAAGAATCTTGTTAACCTAATCGGCAACATGGGAGGCCGTGCAATCGGTCTATCCGGTATGGACGGTCACATGATTGAAGCTGAAAAGCTTCGCGATGATTTGGGCTATGTCGGCGAGATTGTAAACATTGATTCCAGACCAATTCTCGATGTTCTCGACAAGGGTTATATCCCTGTTGTCTCGACTATCGGCTACGATAACGAGGGTAACAGCTATAACATTAACGCTGACACCGCGGCAAGCCGCATTGCCGGAACCTTGAAGGCGGAAAGCCTTGTTTCCATGACTGATATTTCGGGACTTTTACGCGACAAGGACGACCCCAGTTCCCTAATCCCTGTTGTCAACGTCAGCGAAGCGCCGCAGCTTATTCGCGAGGGCATAATTTCCGGCGGTATGATTCCAAAGGTGGAATGCTGCATTGAGGCAATACGCCGCGGTGTTAAAAAGGTTTTCATCATCGACGGACGGGTTCCCCATTCTATACTGATTGAAACACTAACGGATGAAGGCATCGGCACGATGTTTGTATGATTGGTTTACATAATTATGAGCGTGATAAAGTGGATATAATTGAATTAGACAAAACTTACGTTGTAAATTCCTACGCAAGGTCACCTCTTGTCGTCCAAAGCGGCAAAGGCGAGCAGATTTGCGATAACGAGGGCAAGCAATACATCGACCTTGGCAGCGGAATCGGCGTTAATGCCTTTGGCGCCTGCGACGACAAGTGGGTCAAGGCAGTTGAAGTCCAGCTTCACAAGCTTTCCCACCTTTCAAATCTCTACTATACTCAGCCGCAGGTCGAGCTGGCACAAATGCTATGCGAAAAAACCGGTATGAAAAAAGTCTTCTTTGGCAATTCCGGCGCTGAGGCAAACGAATGTGCCATAAAATGCGCCAGAAAATACTCTCACGATAAATACGGCGATAATCGAAGCACAATTATTACTCTTGTCAACAGCTTTCACGGACGCACGATGGCAACACTTTCCGCGACAGGGCAGGATGCGATGCACGTTCACTTTGGTCCATTCCTTGAGGGCTTCAAATATGCTCCCGCAAACGACTTTGCCTCGCTTGAGGCAATTTGTGACAGCACTGTGTGCGCCGTTATGCTGGAGCTTGTACAAGGAGAGGGCGGCGTTATCGCTCTTGACAAGGCGTATGTTGAGGCTGTCGAAAAGCTCTGCAGGGAGCGTGACATTTTGCTTGTTATTGACGAGGTTCAAACCGGAAACGGCAGAACCGGAACACTTTATACCTATATGCAATATGGCATTATTCCCGACATTGTAACCACAGCAAAGGGTCTTGCCGGAGGACTTCCAATGGGCTGCACCATGCTCGGAGAAAAAGTGGAAAACACACTCTCAGCCGGAACTCACGGCTCAACCTTCGGCGGCAATCCGATATGTGCGGCCGGCGCAATAAGCATTCTTTCACGCCTTGACGACGACCTTATGACTGATGTGTTAAAAAAGGGTGACTACATCAGGTCGGAGCTTGAAAACGCAAAGGGCGTCAAGTCCGTAACAGGTCTTGGACTTATGATTGGCATCGAAACCGAGCGTGATGCAAAGGAAATCGCACGCGAATGTCTTGAGAAAGGCGTTATCGTATTAACGGCAAAAAGCAAGGTAAGACTGCTTCCGCCGCTTAACATTAAACAGGAAGAACTTGCAAAAGCAATCTGTATTTTGAAGGGAGTTATCGCACAATGAAACATCTACTCAAGCTTTCCGACCTTACCGCCGAGGAAATCGTCGGAATACTTAATCTTGCCGACCAGCTCAAATACGAGCTGAAAAACGGCATTGAGCATCACCTTTTAAAGGGCAAAACTCTGGGAATGATTTTTCAAAAAAGCTCAACACGCACTCGCGTGAGCTTTGAAGTCGGCATGTATCAGCTCGGCGGAAACGCTCTGTTTCTCTCCTCGCGTGACCTTCAAATCGGACGCGGCGAGCCTGTGCAGGACACTGCGAGAGTTCTTTCACGTTATCTTGACGGCATTATGATTCGTACCTTTGCGCAAAAAGAGGTTGAAGACCTTGCAGAATACGGCTCAATTCCTATTATTAACGGTCTTACGGACTACAGCCACCCCTGTCAGGTACTCGCAGACCTGATGACCATCCGCGAATATAAGCACAGCTTCAAGGGCCTTAAGCTCTGCTTCATCGGTGACGGCAACAACATGGCCAACAGCCTTATTGTCGGCTGCATTAAAATGGGTATGTCCGTTGCAATCGCCTGTCCCGAGAAATATAAACCCGATGCGTCTCTTATGAAGTGGGCAGCCGAAAATGGCGACTTTATCTGCACTAGTGATGTGCTATTAGCCGCAAAGGATGCCGATGTAATCTACACCGACGTATGGGCATCAATGGGGCAGGAGGACGAAAGCGAAAACCGTTGTGTTGTTTTCCAAAACTTCCAAGTTAATGACGCAGTAATGGCAGTGGCAAAGCCCGACGCGATCGTTCAGCACTGTTTGCCTGCTCACCGTGAGGAGGAAATCACAGCTAAGGTTTTTGAAGCACATGAAAAAGAAATATTTGATGAAGCGGAAAACAGACAACATGCTCAAAAGGCTGTTTTAGTCAAGCTTCTCGGCGATAAATAGGCCGATGAGTAAAATATATTTGATTCTTGAAAATGGCCGTGTCTTCGAGGGTGAAGCCTTCGGAGCAGTTGGTCAAGCTTTGGGAGAGCTTGTGTTTACAACAGGCGTTGTGGGCTACGTCGAAACCTTGACAGACCCCAGCTATGCCGGTCAGATAATCATGCACACCTTTCCCGAAATGGGCAACTACGGCATTATCCACGAGGATTACGAAAGCTGGAAATGCCACGCCAAAGGCGTAGTTGTTCGCAACTGGTGCAAAAAACCCTCAAACTTTCGCTGCGAGGAATCGCTGGACAAGTTTTTGAAAAATCAGGGCGTTGTCGGTATCTGCGGAGTGGATACTCGCGAAATTACACAGATAATCCGAGAGACCGGTGTCATGAACGCAATGATTACAGACAGCCTTCCCGAAGGTGTGCCTGATGCTGTTAAGTCCTATGTCGTCACAGGCGTTGTCCCCGAAACCAGCACAAAAAGTCCTTATATAGTCGCACCTAAAAATGAAACTAAATATTCTGTTGCGCTTATAGACTACGGTGCCAAGCGAAACATTATCCGTGAGCTTGCCGAGCTTGGCTGCAAGGTCACTGTTTTTCCTCACGATGCAAAGGCAAATGATATTCTCGCCATGAAGCCAGACGGACTTATGCTCTCAAACGGTGCGGGAGACCCCGCCGAAAACACTGGGTGTATTGAGGAAATTAAGCTGCTCCTCGGTAAGGTTCCGATTTTTGGAATTTGCCTCGGCCATCAGCTATTGGCTCTTGCAGCAGGCGCAAAAACAGAAAAACTGCGTTATGGACACCGCGGCGGTAATCAACCTGTCAAGAATCTTGAGAGCGGTCGGGTTTACATAACTTCACAAAATCACGGCTATGCTGTACTGTCGGACAGCCTTGACAGTTCCATCGCGAAGCTTAGTTATGTAAACCTAAATGACAACACCTGCGAGGGTCTTGACTATCCCTCTCTAAACGCTTTTTCTCTTCAGTTCCACCCCGAAGCACATTGCGGACCGCGTGATATGAGATTTGCCTTCAACAAATTTCTCGACTTAATGAATGGAGGTAAGCTGTAATGCCGCTCGATAAAAAAATCAAAAAGGTACTTGTCATCGGCTCCGGCCCTATAGTTATTGGGCAGGCGGCAGAATTTGACTATGCCGGAAATCAGGCCTGCCGCGTTTTAAAAGAGGCGGGCTTGAATGTTGTTCTCGTCAACTCAAACCCCGCAACAATTATGACCGACACCTCTTTAGCAAACGAGATTTATCTCGAACCGCTTACTAGTGAAACTGTGAAACGTATTATCGAAAAAGAGCATCCGGACAGTGTGCTGGCTTCTTTAGGTGGACAGACAGGTCTTACCATCGCAATGCAGCTAAGTAAGGAGGGCTATCTCGATAAAACGGGTATACGCCTACTCGGGACCTCGTCCGAGGCGATCGACAAGGCAGAGGACAGACAGCTTTTCCGTGACACAATGCTCAAAATCGGACAGCCGGTTATCCCCTCGGCCGTTTCCAACGAGCTTGAACGAGCCGTCGAAATTGCCGACGAAATCGGCTACCCAGTAATCGTTCGCCCTGCGTTTACGCTCGGCGGTGCCGGCGGCGGTGTAGCTTTCAACGAAGCCGAACTGAGGGTTATCGCACGCAACGGGCTTATGCTCTCCCCTATCACACAAATTTTGGTCGAGCGCTATATCGCGGGCTGGAAGGAAATCGAATTTGAGGTAATGCGTGACAGGGCCGGGAACGTCATTGCAGTCTGCAGCATGGAAAACTTCGACCCTGTCGGCGTCCACACAGGCGACAGCATTGTTGTCGCGCCTGCTATGACGCTTTCCGATCGTGAATATCAGATGCTGCGCTCTGCCTCACTTGATATTATCACCGAGCTTGGAATCGAGGGCGGCTGCAACTGCCAGTTCGCGCTCAATCCTCACAGCTTTGAATACACCGTAATCGAGGTCAACCCCCGCGTTTCGCGCTCCTCCGCGCTTGCGAGTAAGGCGACAGGTTATCCGATTGCGAAGGTCGCGGCAAAAATTGCGCTTGGCTTCACACTCGACGAAATTCGAAACGATGTAACCGGCAAAACGAGCGCATGCTTTGAGCCAACGCTCGACTATGTTGTCTGTAAGCTTCCAAAATGGCCGTTTGATAAGTTTGTTGTTGCAGACCGTACCCTTGGTACAGCGATGAAGGCAACGGGAGAGGTCATGGCGATTGCCCCCTGCTTTGAAGCGGCAATTATGAAGGCTGTGCGCGGCGCCGAACTGGGACTTGACACCCTTAACCCAAAAGTACTTAATTCGGTTGACATAATTTCTTTACTGGGTAAAGTCGACGACAGGCGTTTGTTCACGGTATTCAGCGCGCTCAAGCAAGGTGTCAGCGTTGAACAGATAAACGAAATTACGAAAATCGACCCTTGGTTTTTGCATAAGCTTAAGAATCTTGCGGATTTTGAAAATAAGCTTTCGGAACAAGGTTTGTCCGAAGAAAGCTACAAACAGGGCAAATATTACGGCTACACGGACAGAGCTTTGGAGCGTATTTCCGGAGGGAATATTTCCAGCTCCACGAAATATTCCTACAAGATGGTTGATACCTGCGCTGCAGAGTTTGCCGCGGAAACGCCCTACTTCTATTCCACCTGTGACGCGCACTGCGAAGCCCGTCCTTTTATTAAGGGCGGCCGTGAACGCGTAATCGTTCTTGGAAGCGGTCCAATCCGCATCGGTCAGGGAATAGAGTTTGACTATAGCTCCGTTCACTGCGTGAAGACCTTGAAAGAGCTCGGTTACGAGGTAATTATCATCAACAACAACCCCGAAACAGTATCTACGGACTTCGACACTGCAGACAGGCTTTACTTTGAGCCGCTTACCTTTGAAGACGTTATGCAGGTCATTGAGGTTGAAAAACCCTTTGGCGTTGTGGTCGCCTTCGGCGGACAAACGGCGATTAATTTGACCCACTCTCTAAGTTACGCCGGAATTAACATTCTCGGTACTTCCGCGGAAAGCATCGACCTAGCAGAAGACCGTATACGCTTCGATGCACTCTTAGAGCGCTTTAATATACGCCGTCCAAAGGGGATGTCGGCAGTCAGCATGGAAGAGGCTTTAAGCGCCGCCGAAGCCCTTGGTTACCCTGTTCTCCTCCGTCCGTCCTATGTTATAGGCGGTCAGAACATGACAATTGCATATACGGAAGCTAATGTTCGGCAATATATGGAGCTCATACTTTCGCAGGGCATTGAAAACGCTGTTCTCGTAGATAAATACATGATGGGAACAGAGTTAGAGGTTGACATAATCTGTGACGGTGTGGACGTGCTTATTCCGGGTATCATGCAGCATATCGAACGTGCAGGCGTTCACAGCGGCGACAGCATAGCCGTTTATCCGCCTTACAATATAGGCGATAAAATGCTCACAAACATCATTGAGGTTTCAACCAAGCTTGCCCTTGCGATGAACACACGCGGACTTGTTAACATTCAGTACCTCATCTATGCCGGTGAGCTTTATGTTATCGAGGTCAACCCCCGTGCCTCAAGAACAATTCCGTACATCAGCAAGGTTACCGGTCTTCCGATGGTCGACATTGCAACGCGCCTTATGGTCGGTCAGAGCCTTAAAAACCTTCCTTACGGTACAGGTCTTTACAAGCAGCCTCCTTATGTGACGGTTAAGGTTCCCGTGTTCTCATTTGAAAAGCTTTTGGGCGTAAACTCTGCCCTAAGTCCCGAGATGAAATCCACGGGTGAGGTTCTCGGAATTGGCAAGACGCTTGAGGAGGCGCTTTTCAAGGGCCTTTTATCGGCAGGCTTCCATCTTGATTCCCATCCTAAAAACAGTGAAAAAGGCGTATTTATCAGCGTCAACAAGCAGGATCGCTTTGAATTACTAAACCTCGCGCGAAAGTTTGATGAGATAGGTTTCAAACTCTATGCGACAGACGGCACCGCCCACGAAATTGAACGTCTGGGCACTGATGTCACTGTCGTCGGCAAGCTGAACGATGACAACAACGTTCTGAACCTGCTTGAGGACGGAAAAATCTCATATCTCATTATGACAGGTACGACGGAGCCAATATATGTAAGCGACTATATCAGAATTAATCGCCGTGCGCTCCAGCTTTCCATTCCCTGCCTTACCTCTCTCGACACCGCAAACGCGCTTGCCGATATGCTCTCAAGCCGTTATACTGAGCACAACACCGAGCTTGTGGACATTGCCCATATGCGAACAAGGCGTGAGGTTTTGCCCTTTGCTAAAATGCAGGGCAGCGGCGATGACTATATTTTCTTTGAGAATTTCAACTCCAGCATCTCCTGTCCCGAGTCCCTTAGCACAACACTTGCAGACCGGCATTTCGGTATTGGCGGAACGGGAGTTGTGCTTATTGAAAGCTCGGACATTGCGGATGCAAAAATGCGCATTTTCAACGCAGACGGCTCAGAAAGCGGCATGGCTGGCAACTGTATGCGCTGCGTAGGTAAATATTTGCACGACCGCGGTATTGTTCCAAAAACGGAAATGACCATTGAAACCGAAAGCGGCATCAAAGAGCTTACGCTCTATTCCTTTGGCGGAGAGGTGCGCTCTGTCCGCGTTAACATGGGAAAAGCTGAGCTTAACCCCTCAAAAATCCCTGTCACGCTTGACGGAGACAGTGTAATTAACCGCAAGGTCAAGCTCGCCGACGACGAGTATTCCATTAACTGCGTTAATATAGGAAACCCACACTGCGTTGTTTTTGTCGACAGGGTTGACCGCGTGGATATTCCCAAGGTCGGGCCGCTCTTTGAAAACGACTCTCTCTTTCCTGAACGAATTAACGTGGAGTTTGTCCGCGTAGTGAACAGTAACACGCTTAAGATGCGCGTATGGGAGCGCGGAAACGGAGAAACCCTTGCCTGCGGAACGGGAGCCTGCGCCGCTGTTGTCGCTGCTGTCGAAAACGGTTTCTGCGAAAAGGGTGAGGATATTACGGTCAAAGTGCGCGGAGGCGAGCTTATAGTAAATTATTCGGATGAGGCCGTTTATCTCACCGGAAACGCAAGCCTTGTCTATAACGGAACTGTGGAGCTATAATCCCAAAATTGATTTTGCTTTGAATATGTGATAGGATGGCTACATCGGTCATCCTATCTTTTTTCATAATCGGAGGGATACTATTTGAAAAGCATTTTGATAGTTGAAGACGACAGAGCACTTGCAAACGGCATTTGCCTTGCTCTCAAGAGCGAGACTATTATGCCTTTATCCTGTAATACTTATTATTCTGCAAAGGAAGAGCTAAAAAAAGAAAGCTTTGACCTTATCATTCTTGATATAAACCTCCCCGACGGAAACGGGCTAGACTTGCTGCGCGATATTGGAGGCGTATCCCCTGTCATCCTCCTTACGGCGAACGATTTGGAAACCGATATTGTCATCGGACTTGAGAGCGGCGCTGCTGATTACATCACAAAGCCCTTCAGCCTTGCCGTGCTTCGCGCAAGAGTAAACACTCAGCTGAGGAACAGCTCAGAGCTTAAAGCCGACCGCTTTGTTATTGACGACTATGTTTTCGACTTTGGCAAACTTGAGTATTTCAGCGGCGGTCTTCTTATAGACCTTAGCAAAACAGAGCAAAAGCTGCTGAAAATGCTGCTTGAAAACAAGGGCAACACAATTCCGCGCGAAACGCTAGTCGACAGAATATGGACAGATGGTGCCGAATATGTTGACGAAAACGCTCTTTCCGTTACAGTTAAGCGCTTGCGTGACAAGCTGGAAGCGGAGCCTTCCAAGCCGAGTTACATTAAAACCGTGTACGGCATCGGCTATTCCTGGGCGGTGAAGTGAAATGGACACTCTTAATATAATTTGCTTGTCTATAGCACTCGCTTCAATTATCGCTGCCATCTGTTTTATGGCGTTTTACCGCCGAAAGACAAAGAAAACTCTTAATCGTGTTTCGGAAATGATTGACGACGCAATTTCTGGCAGCTTCAACGAGAGTATTTTTGATGAAAGCCTTCTCTCCTCCGCTGAGGCGAAGCTTGCACAGTATCTTAGCTCCTGCAGCGTTTCTTCAAAAATTCTCGCTGCAGAAAAGGACAAAATTAAGGAGCTTATTGCTGATATCTCTCACCAGACGAAAACCCCCGTTTCAAACATTCTTTTGTATACTCAGCTTTTGATTGAGCAAAAGCTTCCGACCGAAAGCGCTCAGTGCGTTTCAGCGCTGTCTGAGCAAGCGGAAAAGCTGAGCTTTTTAATTGACTCGCTTGTAAAAACCTCGCGGCTTGAAACTGGAATCATTTCGCTTAATCCACGGCAATGTGATATCAAGCCCATGCTCAGCGCCGTTAAAGCACAGCTCGCTCCAAAGGCAAAAGCAAAAAGTATTACCTTCGCGGTATCAAATACAACGGAAAGAGCGATTTTCGACCCGAAATGGACGGCAGAAGCAATATATAATATTGCGGATAACGCAGTAAAATATACTCCGGGGGGCGGTATTATTGAAATCACTGTTTCCGCTTTCGAGCTGTTCTGTAAAATTGATATTAAGGACAGCGGTATTGGCATTTCGGAGGATGAGCAAACGAGAATTTTTGCGCGTTTTTATCGAAGTCCGCGCGTCAGCGAAACCGAGGGAGTCGGGATTGGTCTTTATCTCGCGCGAGAAATTGTGTCAGGTGAAGGCGGCTATATTAAAGTGTCCTCACAAATTGATAGGGGCTCAGTTTTTTCTGTTTTTTTGCCGCGAGAAAGCTGAAATCTGTCAAAACTGTTAGAATTGTTTCCCAGTTTGAAAGACTGTCGAAAGCTTTTTGTGCTAAAGTCCGTAGAGTAGGATAACAATCCTGCCTACGGACTATTTTTGGAGGAAAAACCATGACTGTTTTAGAAACACGCGACTTAAAAAAAATATACGGCACTGGTGACGCTTCTGTTCATGCACTGGACGGAGTAAGCTTAAACGTGCAAAGCGGAGAATTTGTTGCAATTGTCGGAACCTCCGGCAGCGGCAAATCGACACTTCTCCATATGCTCGGCGGTCTTGACAGGCCCACAAGCGGCGGTGTTATCGTTGACGGAAAAGATATTTTCTCGCTCAAGGACGAGGAGCTGACGATTTTCCGGCGCCGCAAAATCGGCTTCGTATTTCAAAATTACAACCTTGTACCTGTTTTAAACGTATACGAAAACATCGTTCTGCCTATTCAGCTTGACGGCAAAGCGCCCGACAGCGAATATGTTGACAAAATTATTAAAACACTGGGCCTTGAAAGCAAGCTGGAAAACCTGCCGAACAATCTCTCCGGCGGTCAGCAGCAGCGCGTCGCCATTGCCCGAGCTCTCGCCTCGAAACCGGCAATCATCCTTGCCGACGAGCCGACAGGAAATCTGGACAGCCGCACAAGTCAAGACGTTCTTGGACTGCTCAAGGTCACAAGCGAAAAGTTCCGCCAAACCATCGTTATGATAACGCACAACGAAGAGATTGCCCAGCTCGCCGACCGCATCGTCCGCATCGAGGACGGAAAAATCCTTCTTTCGGGCGGTGAGCAAAAATGATTAAGGTCGATAACAAAAGGGCAATTGGCAATATTTCTCGCAAAAGCTTTAAGGCAAACAAGACTCGGAACCTTATTGCGATAACTGCAATCGCCCTAACAGCACTTTTATTTACCAGTCTTTTCACAATGGGTATAGGCACCATCGAAAGCCTTCAAACGGCTACTATGCGTCAGGCGGGTGGCGATGGACACGCGGTTTTGAAATACATAACGGATGAGCAGTTCGATGCCGTAAAAGTCCACCCTCTAATAAAAGAAATTGCCTATGCTCGAACTCTTTGCGATGATGTTGAAAACACAGAGCTTATTAAAAGGCATGCCGAGTTTTGGTATTATGATAACACAGCTCTGCAGCTTGGGTTTTGCGAGCCGACAGCCGGTCATCGTCCAGAAGCAGAAAATGAAGTAATCGTCGATACCAAGACGCTTGAGCTTCTCGGCGTTCCTCTAAAAATTGGCTCTCCCATATCGCTCGAATTGGAAATCAGAGGCGAAATCGTAAAGCGCGATTTTGTCCTTTGCGGCTGGTGGGAAAGCGACCCCGTTTTTAATGTCGGCCAGATTTTCGCTTCACGCGCCTATGTGGACGCCCATTTTGAGGAACTCAAAAATACATTTTACACCGACAACTCAATGTCAGGTGTAATAAACGCCTACATTATGTTTAAAAGCAGCCTGAATCTAGAAGATAAGCTCGAAAAGGTTATCACAGACAGCGGCTTTTCTTCCAATGAAGATGACTCGAATTATATCTCAAGCAATGTTAATTGGGCTTATCTTTCAACGAATTTTGGTATGGATGCGCAGACGGCAATAATACTCGTTGGAGGACTTCTGCTCATCATTTTTACAGGCTATCTCATAATTTACAACATTTTTCAAATATCAGTCATTCAGGATATCCGCTTCTATGGGCTTCTAAAAACCATCGGCACTACGGGCAAACAGATTAGGCACGTAATTCGTAGTCAGGCGCTTGTCTTGTCAGCTATAGGCATACCATTTGGCCTGATATTCGGATTCTTCTGCGGAAAATCTCTTGTACCGTTGCTTATGAGCAACTCCAATTTTGCGGGAAGTGCCATTTCCGTTTCGCCGAAACCGCTCATATTTATCGGCGCTGCTCTGTTCGCTTTTGTTACTGTTTTCATCAGCACCTTGAAACCCGGAAAAATTGCGGCCTCCGTTTCTCCCGTTGAAGCTGTTCGTTTCACCGACTGTTACGGCGCAGAAATTAAAAAAAAGCGTAGAACTACTAAAGGCGCCAAGGTATCACAAATGGCAGTCGCTAACATGAACCGCAACAAAAAACGCACTGTACTGGTTGTGATAAGTCTATCCCTCAGTCTGATACTTATGAATGTCATTGTAACCCTTTCGCAAAGCATCGACATGGATAAGTATCTTTCAAAATTCAGCGATACAGACTTTCTCATCGCTCACGCGGATTATTTTAATAACGATTTTTACGGTCCGGATAATGGCACCACAGAACAGTTTATACAAGCGGTGCAGGGCTTGGAAGGCTTTGAGGACGGAGGGCGTCTTTATGGAGGAGGAAGCGAACAATTTACTGTCAGTGACCTAAATTCAACGATTGATTACAACCTCGACACAAAGGGTGACCCTTTCTGTATGGTTTACGGTCTTGAAGGTTTGCCCTTTGAGCGTTTGCAGCTGCTTGATGGTAAACTAGACCTTGAAAAGCTGAAAAGCGGCAAATACATCCTTGAAGGCGTTCAGCTTGACGATAACAGCAAGCCCGAATGGGACACCGCACATTTCAAAATTGGTGAAACCGTCACACTTCACAACTATAAGGGAACCTCCGAAGCCTTTGCCGACAGAGAGTATACAACGCAGGAATACACGGTGTTAGGTCATGTAGCCATAAAGTATTATACCTGCAGCGACCGCACCGGCTGGGAATATAGCTTTTATCTTCCGGCGGAGGTTTATAAGCCGCTGCTCGCCGAGCCTGCCGTAATGAGCTTTTCCTTCAATGTAAAGGATGGCTATGAACAGCAGACGGAAGAATTTTTGCAAAGCTACACTGACTCAATTGAACCGCTGATGAGCTTTGACTCAAAATCCAAATCCGCAGACTCCTTTAAGGGGCTTAGAAACACTGTTTTGTATGTCGGCGGAGCCTTAGGCCTTATTATCGGAATCATTGGTGTACTTAACTTTATAAACGCCGTGCTGACGAGCATTATTACCCGCCGCCGTGAATTTGCCATGCTGCAAAGTATCGGCATGACCAGAACACAGCTTCGCAAAATGCTTTGCTTTGAGGGGTTATATTACGCTCTCTGCACAGGTCTAACGGTAACAGTATTCGGTATTATCTTCTCGCTTGTTATCGTCCGTGCAATATGCTCACAGCTCTGGTTCATGAGCTATAGCTTCGTCTATTGGCCACTGGTCGCGTCAATACCTATCCTTTGCATTCTCGGCATCGCCATACCTCTGCTTGCCTATTGCTCATCCGACAGGCACAGCATAGTCGAGCGTTTGCGCGAGGCGGAATAGCGCTTATAAAAACATTTCTTTAATGTTATCAAACGGCCCTCAAAAAGCGGTCAAAAGCATCAGTCTTCGCATAATGTGTAGAGAATAAACTGTGTTCACACGTTGTGGAAGGGACTGAAAACATTATGAACGACCAACGCATTTTGCGATATTTTCTGGGCGGAAACACATACCGCGGCTTCTACTCCCTTTATGACAGCTTCGTTTCTCTTTCCGAAGGCAACTTTCTATGGGTCTTAAAGGGAGGTCCGGGCTGCGGAAAATCAAGCTTTATGAAAATGCTCGGCTCTGCCGCTGAAAAGGCAGGCTTAAGCGTCGAATACGCCGTGTGCTCGGGAGATCCCTCCTCCCTCGATGGTGTATTTATTCCCGAGCTAAAAACAGCATACACCGACGGCACCGCTCCTCATATTGCCGATGCCAACATGGCCGGTGTGGATTCCGCATATATCAATTTGGGCGAATTTTATGACTATGCGGCGATAAGCGAATACAAAGCAGACCTTAAGGAGCTTTACCGCGAATGCAGCGCAAGTTATAAAAAAGCTTACTCCCTGATAGCCGCCGCAGGAGCACTGCAGCAAGGGTGGCAGAGCGGATTTCCTTTAGACAGCGAGAAAGAATCTGTGGTAAGGCGCGCAAACGGAATTGCCCTGCGGGAATTCGGCAAAAAGCACAGAGAGAAAGGTCAGATTAAGTACCGTTTTTTAAGTGCGTTGACCTGCCGCGGGCTATCATCTTTCCCTGCAAGCGCTGAAGCTCTTTGTGATCGCTTCTATGTCTTTGAAAACAGATTCAGACTGGGCGACACGGCTCTTCAAAGCTTAACGCAGGCGGCTGTCGAAGCTGGCCATGATGTGATTGTCTGCCCGAACCCGCTTACCCCCGAAGTTGCTGAGGCGGTGCTGATTCCCTCACTATCGCTCGGGTTTTTAACCTCTGACTCAGCACTTGCAACAAACCCCGATTCACGATGTATAAGACTTGACGCGTTAGTTGACCGTGAGCGCATTAAAAAAGCCCGGCCGGAGCTGCGCCGGAGCGAAAAAATGACGGAAGCTCTTGTCAATGAAGGCTATGGGGCTCTTTCCGAGGCAAAGCGATTTCATGACCAAATTGAGGGCATTTTCAATCCGAACGTAGATTTTGACGGAGTCAATGCTCTTGTGCAAGAGCATATCGAGAAGCTTGGATTGAAATAAAAAATGACTTGATGACTATGTATAAAATGAAGCAAGACGCAGGTATTTATTGACACCTGCGTCTTGCTTTATTTTTCATTCAATTGATAAATCCTTTATGGCTGTGCTTCCGAGCTTTTCATCTCGTCCATAATTTCACGGACTATGCTCTCAATGTCTAATTCAGTTTCTTTCTCGTTTTGTGTGTTTTGATTTTCCGGTTCCTTTTTTGGAGCTTTCTTAATAAGTTTTGGCTTTTCGTTATGTTCCTTCAGGTTTTTAGCTCGGCGTTTATGCTTTTTTTGCTCCTTGCGCACGGCTTGCCGCGCATATCTGTCGTCCCACGCATCCCAAATTAAAAATGCTGCACGTTTGATCTTAACTTTGAGGAACTTGATGAACTTAACGGTCAGTACAACAAGGCAAACAAACGGGAACAGGGCCAGCAGAAGAATAAACACATAGAGCCGAGCAATATGCACCTCGGATATTCTTGCGGCATTTTCCCAATATGGGTAGATAGCGCCACTTGTTACCATTGAGCGGTCACCGAAGTGTGAGAAGATGCTGTAGATGCTTGAAAAGGAATATCTGGTGCTGTTTTCCACCACAACGCCCTTTTGTGTTTTGAAACTCTCTTGTGCAAAGGTTTTTGCAAATTTTGATATCGGGTCCGGCATTGCAAGCTCATAGCAGCTAATGGCTGTTTTCTCATTTAACGCGGATAGCGTTGAATAAGACATAAACATCGCAGGCTCTCCCGTAAAGGCTTTCGTCGAAAGCTTGTCAGCTTCTCTGTGAACAACACCTGCCACATAATACGGGTTACCATTAATCGTAACCGTCATTCCCTGCAGCGATGTTCCTCCGAAAAGCTTCCAAGCAAGCTCGTAGTCAAGCACCACTCTGTCTTTCATAAGATCATCATCGGAAATGTAACTGCCTGAAACAAGCTGATAAGGATGAAAAAGAAAAAAGTCCCCTCCGACACCGACAAGCGTTGTTTCAGACGATGTACGATCCCCCGAAACCGTTAAGGTATCGATGGCGGAATAGCAGTCGGTCCAGTTCTCGCCCTCCTCCTTCGGTTCGATGCCGCCTTCGACTAGCTTGCTGTCAATTGTTTTGCGGAAAGTGTAAATCGTGTCTATAGAAACTAAATTATTAACAGGAAAGAAGCATGATATTTGGGCAAAACGCTCGTCACTGTCTCCTGCCCAATACTTTGAAGCCTGTTGGCTAACAAGTAAATTGCTGTAATAGCTTGCGCGAAGAAGACAAACACCTATAAGAATCAGCAGGAGGGCGTTTACAGCGTAAAGCAGTATCTTTTTCTTATTTTTCAAACTGCCCCTCCTTTCTGACTATGCTTTCAATAAGCGTTATGCTGTGGGCTAATGCGTTAGCCGTCAGCCAAGCGAACCTGAGTGCCCGGCTCAATAGGCTTTGTTGATGTGGTTATTACCATGTCGTTATTAGTAAGAGCGCCGGAAACCGCAGTATTCACGTCATCACTGGCAACGACCTTAACGTCGATGCGTTGTGCGATATATCTATTGCCCAACGCGCTGTTCTTTGCCAGAACAATCAGAACGAATTTTCCGTTATTGTCCGAACGGATGGAGCTGTTCGGAACAAGGGTGTCATAGCTGCCACCGCGTTCACCGATTGTTATTGCAAGCTGGCTTCCGCTTTCCACTTCGCCTTGAAGCTTAAAATTGAGCATCTTATTTGTGCTCGGGTTTTTCGGGTCAGATTTTATTCCGACCAAGGTTGCAGTCAATTCTTCTCCGGAGTAGTTATTTGTAATTTCTGCAGCATCCCCAACCTTAACCTTTTTACTCTGCTCGTTCGTTACGGAGAAGCTAACGCCATAGCCCATATCAGGAACTTCAATTGTAATAAGAGCCGTGTCAGCTGCTGTTGTTTTTCCAGCCGAAACATTAATTGATGCAACTTTTCCGTTAACCTTGCTTTCGATGGAAGAGCCCTCGCCGCCCTTTTGCAGCTTTGCAAGCTCTTCTTTCTTAGTTGCAATCTGCTTTTTCTGAGCGTCGAGGCTTAGTTGAGTTTTGCTGTCTGTTTTTTTCTTTGTGGCGAGAGTCTCCAGCGCAGCTTCAAGGCTGTCCTGATTGGTGTTGACTGCCGCCACTGCTGCATCATAGGTGGTTTTCTTGGCCTGAAGGTCTGTGTATACGTCGTTATAGTTCTGTTTAACAGTGGCAAGCGTCGTAAGTGTCCCGTTTGCTTCCTTGAGCAGGTTTTTAACGGTATTATAGTTTGAGTCGCCATAGTTGAGCGAGCCCTGAAGCGTTGCGATATCACTGCTTAGAGAAGTTATCTTCGTATTATAAGTCTCGATGGTATTATAAGCTGTGACCATGCTCGTGACTTGATACTCACTCGGTTCTCCCTTTGTGGTGCCTGTGTACGGAAGAAATTTTGCCGGTGTAGTTGTTGCAGCCAATGACGCCGAAAAGGATTTATACAAAGCCGCGGTATACAACTTGACGACAGACGAATCCGATGAATTCTTACTATCAACAACTATCCACTCTTTGGCATATGCCTCAAGGTTCGCTAAATCAGTTGCGTATGCCAGCTTTGCCGAGCTTAACTCGCTCTGCGCAGTTGAAAGCTCCGATTGCTTCGCCGAAATTTGAGCATAAATCCCAGAGTTATCTCCTCCGGCAGACAGACCCGAAAATTGGCTCTGCAAGTCATCCGCTTTCAGCTTCTGGACATCGTAGGCATTGACTGCTCTGTTGTAATTAGCTTTAGCTGTGGCAAGCTCGGCGTTTGTCACTACATTGGCGTCACGCTCCGCCTTTGCCTCGTCCAGCTTCTGCTGAGCAATCTGAATCTTCCGTTGATCGGAAGCATAGTCGCTGCCGGAGGCTTCTATCAGGTCCTGCTGATACTTGAGCATCAGGTCATCGAGTTCTTTTTGCGCGGTTTTAAGCTCTGTACTTTCCGCGTCCGAAAAAAGGAGCAATGTGTCCCCGACTTTAACCTCGTCCCCAACCTGCACGGGAACGGAGAGCACCTCGCGGACCTGCTCGCTTTTAACCTCAAAGCTTTCATTAGCCGTTACCGTACCGGTTCCGCGAATTTTAGCGTTTATCGCTCCCGACTGCACGTATTGTGCCGCAACCTCCGGAAGTGAGTGGTTCATTATGGTGTTTGAAAAGAAGGTCAATGCCAGCATGACCGCAAGAAAGATAATAGCCGCATCTTTGACCCAACCCCGTTTTTTGACTTTCTGTTCAGTCATACATCATCGCCCTTTCAGATGGTTTACATAATATTAAGAAGTGTGTTTTTTCCATAGCTTTTAGCCCTTTACCGAACCCGAATTGGTTATTCCTTCGACAAGAGCTTCCTCTCCATGGAGGAACAGGAGCAAGGAAGGTATCATATAAATTGTTGCAATTGCAAAGGCAAGCCCGACTTCGCTCGCGTTTATCGTGGAAAGAAAAACCGAGAGCGGCTGTTTTGTTGTATCGGGCAACAGAATAATAGGCTGCTCGACCATATTCCAGTAGTCGATGAAAACCAGAATGGCAATCGAGTATAAGGCGCTTCTGCACTGAGGTAAGCATATTCTGGTGAATATTAACCACTCGCCCGCCCCATCGAGCTTTGCCGCTTCGATAAGTGAGGCCGGTATTCGCCGCATGAACTTTGTAAGCAAAAATACGCTGAACGGTGCGAAAGCTCCCGGCATAATTATCGCCCATCGTGTATTGAGGATTCCCAACCAATCAGAAACGAGGTAATTGGGGACAAGTGTTACCTGATATGGCATCAGCATCAGTATAACATAAAAGAAAAACAGGAAGGTTTTCGCTTTCCCTCGGTATCGGGTAAAGCTATAAGCCGCGAGCGCAGCAATTGCGACCTGAAGCAGAACTATTGGAATTACAAGCTTAATCGAATTCCAAAATTTAATAAGGTAATCGGGACTTTTTATTAAAGCCGTTGCGTACTGACTGAAGGATACCTTATCTGGAATAAATTTGAGGTTAACCTGCTCTGATATGTAGGTTTTCTTCGAGCTGTCCGCGTTTTGAAAAACAGCACCGTAGTTTGCCGAGATTTCCGATTGTGACATGAAGGAATTCGTAAATGTAAGTACGGTCGGCAAAAGAAATGCAATCGCAAACGCCGCCGCTATCAGTGTAAGCATTCCCCTGCCAAAATAGCGTTTCTTTATCATCC